>NZ_JBLZPH010000005.1:0-37312 GCF_049199205.1 Shinella sp. M31
TTTCGGCCGAGCAGATCGTCTTCATGCGGACGACACCGTCCACGGGCTTCGAGAGCGGCGGGCGCTCATAGGGCAGATGCGGCTCCATGCCGACGAGCGTGACGGGCCCGGAAAAGCCCGTTTCGCGCAGGGCAAAGGCCGCCCGCGTGCCGGCTTCGCCGGCGCCAATGATGACGATGCCGCTCATGGTGTCTTCTCCGAGAAAGGGAAGGCCGGCGCGCGGACGCGCCAGCCGTAAGCCTCAGTTCTTGCTGGCATATTCCGCCATGTTCTTGGGCGTGACGAGCTCGAACGGCACCCAGACCTGCTTTTCGACCTCATCGCCGCGCACGAGCGCAACGGCGGCATCGACGGCGCTGGCCGATTGCCCCTTGGCATTCTGGAACACGGTGGCATCCAGCTCGCCTGCCGCCATGGCGGCCAGACCGTCCTGCGTGGCATCGATGCCGATGACCACGACGTCGTCCATCGAGACACCGGCAGCCTTTAACGCCTGAACGGCGCCGATCGCCATCTCGTCATTGTTGGCAAAGACGACGTCGATCGGCTGGCCCGCCGTGATCCAGTTCGTCGTCATGTCCATGGCATTGGTGCGCGTCCAGGCGGCCGATTGCTCGTCGGCGATCGTCACGCCCTTGCACTCACCGGCCGAAAGCGCCTCCTTGAAGGAGGAGGTGCGGTCGCGCGAGGCCTGATGAGCAAGATCGCCCATCAGGATGTAGACCTGCGCATCCGCAGCCTTGCCCTTTTCCTTCAGCAGCGAACAGGCCGCCTCGCCGGCAAGCCGCCCGGCATCGGTCTCCTTGGAGCCGACATAGGCCTGCTTTTCCGGCAGCTTGGCGATATTTTCCGGCTCGAGATTGAGGAAGACGAGCGGAATGCCCGCCTTGGCAGCGGCTTCGCTGACACCGGCGGCGGCAGATGTATCGGTCAGCGTCATAACGATGGCATCGACACCGGCGGCGATGAAATTGTTCACCTGGTTGAGCTGCTTGGAAATGTCGGTCTGCGCATCTTCGACCTGCACGCTGACGCCGTTCACCTCTGAGGCCCGAGCGCTGATGCCTTCGCGCAAAAGCGTCTGGAAATTGTTGTCGAAGCTCTGCATCGAGACGCCGATCGTTTCCGCAAAGGCAGCGCTTCCCATCATGGCGGCCAGAACGGCCGCCAGGCACATGGATTTCATGGTATCCTCCCAATAGGTGCCGGCTCACCCGATCGCACGCCGGAGGCCCGACGGGGCCTGGTCTTCGAAACGCAGCCCTAACCGAGGGCGACGCGCACCTCTCCATCGACCACTTCGGCCGGGTAGGTCTTCAGGTTCTCGCAGGCGGGAAGGCGCAGCGCCTCGCCGGTGCGATAGTCGAAGGCGCCGGAATGTTTGGGACATTCAACCTCGAAATCCATGACCAGCCCGTCGGCGAGATGGATCGCCTCATGGGTGCACAGGCCTGCCGTGCAGTAGATCCCGTCGTCCGGCCCGCGGTAGATGGCATAGGTGCGGCCACCGTGATCGAAGCGGATGGCGCCTTCCTGCTCGATGTCCTCGAATTTGCAAGCGGATACCCAGGTCATTCTGCTGCTCCCTGAACTTCGGTGCGGGCCTTGCGGGCGGCGAGCTTTTCCTTGCGCCTGCGATAGCGCTCCTGCATCTGCGCCTCGCCATCGGCCGAGCCGTCGTGCCAGGTGCCGAACCACTTATCGAGCGGGATCAGCGCATCGCCATAGTTCACCTCGAAATATTTGTGGTGCAGGTAGTGCGCATAGGCGTGGCTATCGACCAGCTTATCCTCGCCCACTTCCACCTTGTCGAAGCCTACATGGCCGGGAATGGCGCCGAAACCGGCATAGTGAAGCTGGTAAAGCATCAGGATCGGGTTGGACGGCAGGATCAGGTGATAGAAGGCCGTGCCGAGATAGAGGAAATGCTCCACCGGATGCATCGACAGCGACGACCACGGCGACGGATTCACCGAATTGTGGTGGACCGAATGCACCCATTTGTAGAGGAACGGCACATGGATGAGCCGGTGGATGCAGAAGAAATGGAACTCGTGGATGATGGGCACGACGAGCGCGACAAGCGCCAGCGTCCAGGGGTTTTCGGTAAAACTTAGCCAGGGTGCATAACCATTGGCGTAGGCCCAGAGCATGCCGACCTCGATGGCTGTCCAGATCGTCACGCCGGACAGGAAGGTGCGCAGCATGTTGTCGATGTTCTGGCGGTCGAACCAGAAGACGCTGTTCTTCTGGTCGGCGGGGAACTTGCCATTGTATTTGAAGCGATTTTCCTGTCGCTTCAGCACATAGAGATGAAGCTCGAAGGCGCCGTAGAACAGGAAGACGCAGACGGCATTCACCGCGTAGAGCCAGAGCGCCCAGCCTATGCCAAGCGTCTGCATCGTCTCGACCGAGGGCACGACCCAGGCCCAGTAGGCGACGGCGGACGCCGCGAAGATGGCATTCCACGGGAAGAAATAATGCGGCAGCCATTTGAGAACCGCCATTAGCTTCGGCGGGAAAACGAACAGCGGCGCGGTTTCCACCGGTGTGTTCGGCGCCCAGTCGCCGCGCTTGTTGCGCGTGCCGTATTTGAGGTCGTCCATTGCGCTCTCCCTTCGGGCTTTCGCCCGCGTCACGGTGATGGAGAGTGCAGGGTTGCCTTGCGCAGCCGCCGCTTGCGGCACCCCGTCCCTCCTCCTGATTTGAAGATTATCAGGAAGAGCCGCGGGGGCCGAAGACTTCATTGATCAAAATAGATCAAAGGTTTTCGGCTGTGATGGTGATGAAGCGAATGGGATTGCGGTCCGGCTCGATCTCCGTCAGCCCGACCTTGCGCAGGATGATATCGAGCGCGCGCTGCGCCTGCGCCTCCGGCGCCTGGTCGAGCACGACATCCATGATGCCGTCGCACAACGCCGTGCGGGTGTAGTCGGTCAGTTCGTGGCCGATGAACAGGAGGTCCTTGCCGCGGCCGCTTCGCCGCAGGACATCGATGACGGCCGAATTTGCCCCGCCGACATTGTAGAGGCCGACGAGATTGGGATACATCCTTAACGCCGTCGCCAGGGTCTCGGCAGTGAAATGCTCCTCGTCGCGGGTGAAGCCGAGCCATTCGAAGGCGATCGGGCCGGGGTGATCGCGAAAATAGTCCGAAAACCCACGCACCCGGTCGCGGTGCACCTGATAGATCGGATGGCAGAGTGCGACAACCGGCCCGTCGACCCGCGCCATGCGGCTGATGAAATGCGCCGCCGTGCGGCCCGCCGCATAATTGTCGATCCCGACGAATTCAACCTGATGTTCGGAGGCGCGCGTGACCACGTGAACGATGGGCAGGCCCTTGCTGGCCAGGCCTTCTACCGCCGCCTTGACCAGCGGACTGTTGGGAACCGCGAGAATAAGGCCGGCGCGCGGATAGTCGGTCGAGGCGATCGCCTTTGCGATCTCCTGCGGGTTCATCTCCTCGACGAAGCGGCGATGGACGACCACGAGCGGATCGATGCTGTGGGCGATCTGCTCGAAGGCCTTGGAGAGGCGTCGGTAAAAGGTGGTCTCCGGCCGCACCATGAGGACATCGACCCGCAGCAGGCCGCGATGGGTATCGGGCAGCAGGCGCGGATAGTTCAGGCTTCGCGCGGCAACGACGACCTTCTCGACAAGCTCCGGCCTGACGCCGCCGCGCCCGCTCAGCACCCGCTCGACCGTCGCGGTGCCCACGCCCGCCGCACGCGCGATATCCTTGTAGCCTGCCTTGCTCAATCCCGCTCCCCGAACATTGTGGACTCGCGGTAAATCGTACGCGCAGCGACGCCCCGAAAGCAATTGCGGCCTCTTCTCTGCCATGCCGGCGCGGGCGGCACGATTTCCGTGCGTTGCCGCCGCAAGCGGAGCCGACGCAATTGCGTTTGCGCAAAACGCGCTGGTAAAAAGGTCCTAGCTGCCACGGAGAGGCCCATGGATCCGACCCACCTTTTCGAGCTCGTGATCGGCATGTTCGTGGCGATTATCGCGCTGCACTATGCCGCCCATCGGCTCGGCCTGCCGCCGTCCGTCGCCCTTCTGGCCGGCGGCGCGATGCTGGCCTTCGTGCCGGAGCTGCCGACCATTGAGGTCGATCCGGAACTCGTGCTCGTCATCTTCCTGCCGCCGCTTCTGCTGGATGGCGCCTGGACCATTGCCGTCGGGCGCCTGCGCCGGCATCTGATCGGTATTTTCTCGCTCGCCGTCGGCGCGGTGTTCTTCACCGCCGCCGTCGTCGCCGTCGTCACGCATCTCCTGTTTCCCGCATTGCCTTGGGCGGCCTGCGCGGCGCTCGGCGCCATCGTCTCGCCACCCGACGCCGTCTCCGCCCGCGCCGTCCTGCAGCGGGTCAAACTGCCGCGCCGTCTGCAGATCCTGCTCGAAGGGGAAAGCCTGCTCAACGACGCAAGCGGCCTCGTGCTCTTCCGCTTCGCCATCGCCGCCGGCGTCACCGGCACCTTCAGCGCTTCGGAAGCCGTCGGCAGCTTCTTCGTACTGGCCATCGGCGGCGCGCTGGTCGGCTTGGCCGTGGGCATGGCGTGGGTCTTGGTGGTGCGCCGGCTCGGCGACGAATATCTGATGATCGCCGCCACCGCCCTCCTCTCCTGGACCGCCTATCTGCTCGGCGAGTATCTCCATGTCTCCGGCGTCATCGCCACCGTCATGGCCGGCCTCATTGCCAGCTGGCACCAGCACACGGTGTTTTCGGCCGCGACGCGCATGCGCGGCACCTCCTTCTGGACCGTCGTCGTTTTTCTCATGGAAGCGGCTGTCTTCATCCTGATCGGCCTGTCGCTGCGCGGCGTGGTGGAGCGTGGCGGCGGCTTCGACGTCGTCACCGCCACCTGGGGCGTGCCGATCCTCATCATCCTCGTCGCGCTGACACTGGCGCGCTTCGTCTGGGTTTTCGCCTCGGACCTGTCGATCGTCGCCGGCAACGCACTCGGCCTCAAGCGCTACACGCCGGTCGGCGCACGCGGCGGCATCGTTCTGGGCTGGGCGGGCATTCGCGGCGTGGTGACGCTGGCGCTGGCGCTCAGCGTGCCCGAGGGCTTTCCGGGCCGCGACTTCATCCTCGTCACCTCCTTCGCCGTCATTCTCGGCACGGTCCTCATCCAGGGCATGACGCTCGGCACGGTGATCGAATGGGCGGGCCTCAGCGAATCCATCTCGGAAAAGCCACGGCTCTCGATGAGCCAGGCGGAAATGACCATGGCGCAGGTCCAGTTCGCCACGGTGCAGGAGCGCGCCTATGACAGCGACGGCAAGCTCATCCATCCGCAACTGCTCGACAAATACCAGCGCCGCGCCGTGGCGATCGTCGACTATGCCGAACGCACCGAACATTACACGCCGATGCTGCACGCCCATTTCGATCTGGTCTTGGAAATCGTCGCCGCCGGACGCCAAGAACTCATCCGCCTGCACCGCGCCGGCGATATCGATGACGAGACGCTGCACGAACTGGAACGCGACCTCGATCTCGAAGAATTGAGCGCGATTTCCGCAAAAGGCTGACAACCTCGGAAACGGCGCTTCAGGCAATCCCCTTTTTCAGGGCGCTCGCCGCGACCGTCCGGTTGCGTCCCTTGGCCTTGGCTTCCAACAAGGCAGCATCCGCGCGCGTGACCAATGTCTCCACGGAGCCGCCGGCCGGAGAGGCCGCCACCCCCACCGAAACGGAGACCGTGCCGAGGATTTGGCCGGCATGGGAGAGCGTGACGCTTCCGATCTTGCTCCGAAGCGTATCGGCAAGATCTGCCGCGTCCGCCTCCTCGAGATACGGCAAGAGTGCGGTAAACTCCTCCCCGCCGAACCGGAACGCATTCCCCACCGGAGCGCAGGTTTCCCGCAGCGTCTGCCCGACGAACTGCATGACGAGATCGCCCGCATCGTGGCCGAACTGGTCGTTGAAGCGCTTGAAGTGATCGATGTCGATCATCAGGCAGGCGAGCGGGTCGTGCCTGTGGTCGCGGGCGTGCCGTTGCAGCGTCTCGTCGAGGAAGCGCCGGTTGAAGAGGCCGGTCAGCGGATCGCTGACGGCCAGCGTCGTCAGCTTTTCCCGCAGCTGCAGATTGGCGAGCGCGAGACCGACATTTTCGGCGATCAGCTCGAGATAGAGCCTGGGGCCGGCCGGGCCGAGCACGCCGGCCTCCCGCTCTTCGAGATAGAGCAGGCCGATCATGTCGCCCTGCGCCGTCAGCGGCACGCAGAGCGCGGTCACGCCGGGCGGATCGATGTGCTGGCAGGGCACATCGGAGCCGTTTCCGCTGCTATAGTGGGAGCGCCCGCGCCGGAGCCCCCAGCATTCCGCAGCGGGAAACATGGTCGCCGAATGCTGCGGTTCCAGCCATGCTCCGGCCCGCAGCAACGATGTGTTGGCTTCGCTGAGCACATAGAGGCCGCCGGCGAGACCGGGGAAAATCTGCGGCGCGAACCGCACGATGACGTCCGTCAGCTCCGCCTGGTTCTGGCATGCCTGAACGCGATGCATCATCTGCAGGATGAGATCCTTCGTGTGCTGGTCGGCCCGCCGTTCGGCATCTAGGCGTTCACGCTCGATCAGGTTGGCGCGAAAGACCTCGATCGCCTCGTTCATTTCGCCGATTTCGTCACTTCGGCGGTCGACCGGGACTTCAACGGTGTAATCCTGTTTGGCAAGCCGGCTGACGATGCCCGTCATGCGCTTCAGCGGCATGGCAACGCGTCGCCGCAGAACGAAATAGAGCACAGCGACGAACAGAGCTCCGGTCACCGCCAGCATGATCTTCGCGACTAGGCTCCAGGCATTGCTACGCGCGCGGGCCGCATCCAGCTCGCCGGCCGTTCGCGCGGCCGTCAAATCACGGAAATGAGCGACGGTCTGAAGAAGCGCGTTTTGAACCCGCTCATGCTCCGGCCCGAACAGAATGCCCTGCGCCTGGGCCTTGTCTCCACGCTGATAGGCGTCGATGGCCGAGCGTTCGACCTTGTCCAGCGCTTCCGCATCAGCATCGACGGCGCTCAGCGCCTGGGCTTCTGCGAGCGTGAGCCTCTGGGTGGCGAGCTTGGCGGCCGCAGCCTCCCGCTGACGCTCCTCCCCCTCGTCGGCCTGGAACGCATTTAGGTGACGCGCCTCACCGCGCATTACATAGAGCCGTGCCTCGTCGCTGGTCATTTCCGCGCCGATGGCCAGTTCTTCCGCGAGCGTATCGAGCATGAGGTGCTGCTCGGCTGCCGCACGCTCCTCAAGCGCGCTGCGCGACGAGAGAATGAAGGCGCCACCCGACAGAGCGGTCAGAACGACCGTGATGCCATAGGCCCAATTGGTGATCGTGGTTATTCGCATGCCGCTACATTGCCAGCGGCGGCTTGAGCGAAGATTAAGAAACCATTGCAGATTGCAGCTATGGGCAGCACGGATGTAGAGGAGACAAGAGTGGCTGAACCCCAAAATCAGGCCGCACCCGCCCGGATCATGCTGAAATAATCGTCGCCGCCGACCTGGCCGCCCTTGAGCGCGATCTGCAAGCCATCTGCAGGCCCGCCATGGGCGATGCAGAGCGGCGAGCCCGGCGTCTGCGGCAGCGGCATCTTCAGCGTGAGCGCGGCGATGCCCATTTCGCCGAGCGCATGGCTGGACGTGTCGCCGCCCGCCACCACGGCGCGCGAGAGGCCGGCGCGCGCGACGAGTTCCGCCTGAATGCGGCCAAGCGCGCGGCCGAGGCGATGGCGCGCACCAAGAGACGAATCCAGCTCGCCGCCCCGATCGGCGGACGGTCCGAGCGCGGTGTAGAGCACGACGCTCTCCCCGCCTTCCAGGATCCGGAGGCCCGCTTCGATGGCGGCCGCGATCGTCGCGGCATTGTCCGGGCTCGACAGGGCGACCGCATCCAGCGTCACGCCCGCAAAACCATGGGCAAGCGCGTGGCGGATCTGCCGCTCGGTCGTCGGGGACACGCTGCCGGAGACGACGGCGATACGGTCGACCGGGCCGGCATCGGCAAAGGCCGGCTTGCCGCCGATCAGCCCCGCTTGCCGCCAGGCGGGGATCAGCGCGTATTCGATGCCGGAGGAGCCGCAGACAAAGCGGCTGCTTTCACGCAGCCGGTTCCAGATCAGGCCACCCGCCGCCGCCTGCGTCGCCGCATCCAGCACATCGAGAAGCAGAATATCGGCCTCATCAGGCTGGGGCGCGCCCAGAAGCGCCACATTGTCCACCAATGCGGAGGAAAGCGCCGTCTGGCGCGCGAGATGCAGCAGCACATTCGCCTCATCCATCGGCGTGACGGGGTGGCGCGCCATGACGGGATGGCGGTCGATGCGGTAGTTGCGGCCCTGATAGGCGGCGAAGAGTTCGCCGAAAGCCGTGTAGCGGCGGATCTGCGGCGCGCCGACGACGAGCGGCACCGTTGCCGGCCCGAAAACGGCACGCCCGATCTCGATAGCGCGGCCGATATTGCCGACGGCAGGGGCGGAATCGAAGGTCGAGCAGACCTTGTAGTGGCAGAGTTCCGCATCCAGCGTCTTCAGCCAGCCAAAGGCTTCGCTGAGATGCAAATTCATCCATTCAGGTGTTTCGCTGCGGCTGGTGCCGGCCAGCCCATAGGCGCGGGCGCTGGAGAAGCGCGCAAGCAGGTCCGCATCCGGCACCTTTAGGAAGAGCACGGTCTCGACGCCGTTCGAGGCGAGCGCCTCCATGACATCCGTCGAGCCGGTGAAATCGTCGCCATAGTAGCTGATCAGAGGACGCGTCATGTCTCAAGCCGCCTTGCCGTCGGCAAATTTTTCGATGGATTGCGCAAGTTCGGGATGGTCCTTGGCATAGGTCGCGAGCGGCACGCCTGAAGCGGCCGCCTCCCAGGCCTGCCTGACCGCCTTTACTCCCGCCCCCCGCCCGCCCGGATGGCTGACGATACCGCCGCCGCAGAGATAGAGCAGTTCCGTCGAACCGCCCGTCGCCGCGATCGTATCGGGTGCCTGCCCGCCCCACTGGCCGGAGCCGATGACCGGAAGCGCCACGTCCTCCTGCGAAAACAGCGGCGTCGTCACCGCCTTGTAGGAGCGCACGAAACTCTCGTCCGGCTCCCAGTATTTCACGCGGATGCCGTTGATCTGGAACTGATCGACGCCGAGCAGGCGCCAGAACTGTTGCCAGACGGAGAATTCGAAGCCGAGGCCGGCATGGCGGGTGAGGATATCCCAGCCGTTGCGGTGGGCATGCAGCACGAGGCCGGAGCGCTTGCGCAGGAAGGCGAGGCCGCCGAAACCGATCGAGTTGATATTGACGACGGCGCAATTGCCGCCGGCTTGCAACACGGTGTCGTGGTTGCGCATCATCTCGTCCGGATCGGCATGGCTGATGCCGAAGGCATACATGACCTTCTTTCCGGTCTTCTGCTCATGATCGAGGATTTTCGGCATGATCGCCGCGACGCGATCCTTCAAGGACGAATAGGCCGGGCTCATCAGTTTCTCATCGTCCTTGATGAAATCGACGCCGGCATCGATGAGTTCGCCGACCATGTCGGCCGTTTCATGCGGCCGCAGGCCAAGCGCCGGCTTGACGATCGTGCCGATGATCGGTCGATCCTTGACACCCGTCAGCGCAAAACTGCCGGAGACGCCGAACTGCGGGCCGAGATAGGCGGCGGCGAATTCCGGCGGCAGCTTCATGTCGACGATGCGGATGCCCGTCATGCCCTTGATGGAAAAGACGCCACCGACCGCGATGGTCATCAGTGCGGAGAGATCGGTGCCCACGGCATCCAGCGGAAAATCGATATCGACATCCGCCCGGTTGAACGTGACGGCATCGCCCGCCTCATCGGGGAAGGAGGCGCGATCCGTCGGCGGCAGCGGGCGGATGGCAACGACGCGGGCGGCGACGCGCGCCTTCAGCTCCTCCGTCTCGCCCGGCAGTGCCACGAAGGTCCCGGTCGACTGGTCGCTGGCGATCTTCGTCGCCATTTTCTCCACCGAGCCCGGCGTCTCTATCCGATAGGTCAGACGGATCACGTTTTCTCCTCCCGCAGCCATGCCACAGCGCTTGTTATGGCCCCGTAACTGGTATAATGAGTATTTATGTTATTGCAAGCCGATTGCCGTGAAAGCTATTGCGGCGAAGGAACTTGGTGCATATTCAAACCTGTCCAAACCAGGTGACTCATGAACGTCGTTTCCGAACCGATCGTCCGCAAGAAACTCTCCGACGAAGTCTTCGCGCGGCTGAAAGCCATGATCGAGACCGGCGAGCTGAAGGCCGGCGACGACATGCCTTCCGAGCGCGAACTGATGGAGCGCTACGGTGTCGGCCGTCCGGCGATCCGCGAGGCCATGCAGGCGCTTGCCGGCAAGGGTCTCGTCGAGATTTCGCAGGGGGAGCGCGCCAAGGTGCTGCGCATCACCGCAGAATCCATCATCCGCCAGGTCGACCTGCCGGCCAAGATGATGCTGTCCGGTTCCTCCGATTCGCTCGAACACCTGAAGAGCGCCCGCATCTTCTTCGAGCGCGGCATGATCCGTGAGGCCGCCACCAAGGCGACACCCGGACACATTGCCGAACTGCGCGCCCTCCTCGACAAGCAGAAGGCCAGCCTCGGCGATGCCGACGCCTTCATCGACGCCGACATGGAATTCCATCAGTGTATCGCCCAGATCTCGGGCAATCCGATCTTCGCGGCCGTCAGTGGGGCCATGCTGGGGTGGCTGAAGTCCTATCATACCGAAATGCTCATCTGGACCGGCCGCGAGAATTTCACGCTCGCCGAGCATGAGGAAATCATCCGAACCATTGAGAAGGGCAATGCGGACCTTGCCGAAAAGGCGATGATCAAGCATCTCGAACGCTCCCGCGCGCTCTATGCCCTCAAGGGCCAGAAGTAAGGCTCAGAATGCGACCTCGGCGCAGCCATAGGGCGGCAGGGACACCTGTCCGGCCACGGGCAAAGCGTCTCCGCCGATCAGCGTCACCGCATGCGTCAGCGACGGCAGGATCACCGTCTGCACCTCCGGCGTAATGTTTGCCAAAAGCAGGCATTCTTTTGACGCCAGACCAAGCACTGCATCCGGCCGCGACGTCTCGACGGCATGAACCGCCTGCCCCGTCAAAGCGCCAAGGCGGGCCAGAACATGCGCGAGCGGCCGCAATTCGCCCTGCGCCACCGCCTCGCCTTCGCCGGCAACCAGCCCGAACGAGCCGGCGAGCGTCGAAAGCGTCAGGACTTCCAGCCCTGTCATCGCAACGGTCGCGGCATAGGCCAGCGTCCACGCCGCACCGAACTGGCCGTTGTGCCTGGCATCGACATTCGCCATCGGAATGCGCCCGCCGGAGGGATTGTCTTTCGTCGCGCTGCCATAGGGGTTTTGCCGCATGGCGATCGTCGAGGGGCCGATGCGATAAGGCTTTTCGCCATAGATTGCGCGGATGGACCTGACGACGAAACGCAGGGCCTCGAAGGTCTGCATGACCGAGAGATCATCGGCCGCATGCACGATGGGGTTGGTGCAATGGCTGACATAATCGATGAGGTCACCCGGCACAGGCTTGCGGTTGAGCTCGGTAAAATAACTCATCATCCCGCCGCCGAGGCGCACGCCCGGAAAGGCCGCGCGCGCTGCGGCATAAACATCTGCAAGCGGCGGGCAGTCCGGCCACACACTGCCCGGCGGCGTCGACTGACGATCGACCGCGGGGCAGACGAACAGCGTGTCGAGCGCAAGACCGGCTTCGCGAACGAGTGCGGCGAGTTCAGTCATTTCCTCGTTCAGCGGACGTTTGCAGGGCACCGCAACCTCGAGCGTCACCTTGAGGCCGGATCGTTCGGCAAGCTCGCCATAGCCCTTCAAGGCCGGAAGACCATGGCCGGCGCCGGGATCGAAATGCGCGATCAGGTGCCGCGCGCCGATAGCCTGGAGAACGCCGACTGCGGCCCGTTCCTGCGCCAGGCATTCCGGGCGCAGGCCGATACCGATTTCCGGAAAACGGCGGTTCGTCTCCGCCAGGTGCAGCGTAATGGCACCCGACGCGGCGGCTGCCGGGGCCGCATCATCAGCGGCTCTGATTTCGATAACGACCTTCTGGCTGAAGGGCTCGCCCTTCGAAACACGATAGGGCCAAGGCAGCGCCAGCGGGCGCACATAGGTCTTGTAGGAGCCATCGGTCCAGTTGCGCTGGTCCTCCATCTCGAAGATATCGCCGACAAATTCCGTCACCGCCGAAATGCCCGGCGCCACCTGATGGGTGATCGCGGAAATCTCCTTGAAAGGCTGCCAGGGCTCGATCTGGTCTGGCCAATGCGCGTGCTCGACACGGCCATCGCCGTGGCGGACCGTGACCGGCTGCCCCGCCACGCCGATGACGGGGTGCAGCACCACAAAGCCCGCGCGCGCCGTCTCGAAATCCGCACCGCTGACGCAGTCGGCGGAGAAGGTGACAGTCTTTTCCGTGCCGGCGATCATGATGGTGCAGTCGAGATGGGCGCCCGACGGAGCCATGAAACGGGCTCTGTAGGAGACGGAAAAGCCCTGCCCTGCCGCCTCGATCCGGAGATCGGCAATCCCGGCGCTGCAGGTGCCCCAATCCTTGTCGCGCACGAGGAACGCCACCGCGCGCAGAACCTCATGGCCGCGAAAGCGCAGGGTGCGCAGATTGCCGTCCTGAAGCGTCACGCTCAGGTCGCCGGCGACGAGCATGCGGCTTTCAGGCTCGCGCTCGTTCGTGCCGTGGAGCCTGAGACGATCCCCGCTCATGCCAGCAGGTCCGCAATCGCGATGGTCTCGTCGCGTTCGGCGCTGAGATAGGCGGCCTCGACGAGGGCGAAGGTCTTCAGGTTGTCGCGACCGGATGTGTCCGGTTCGCGGCCTTGCAACAGCCGCTCGGCCCAGTGTTTCTGGATGAGCGCGACGCTCTCCTGAATGTTGTGCCAGGGCCGCGACGCCCAGGGCAGCAGGTTCGGCGCGACAACGCTTTGCACCGTGCCGTCAGGACCGTGGACCGTCAGCTTGTAATCCTTGCCGAGCCGCAGCGTCCCTTTGGTGCCGTCGATCTCGACGAAGGTTTCCGGGAAGGGCTCTTCCGGCAGCTTCGATGCATAGCTGACGTCGACGATCGAGGTGATGCCATTGTCATGGTCGAGCAGCATGGTCGCGACATCCTCGCCGGCAATATCCGGATTGATGCGGCGCGTGCGGGCGGTCATCCGGCTCGCGTCGCCGAACAGGAAGCGGGCGATATCGAGCGAATGGATGCCGAGGTCTTCGATGATGAAGCGCTCGCCCTTGGCGAGATAGGGCTGGCCGGAGAAGACATCAAAGCCGGAGCGGAAGGAGACTCGCCCCCAGAAGGGCTCGCCGATCGCGCCGCTGTCCAGCACCGCCTTGACGGCGAGGATCGGCGTCTGCCAGCGGAAATTCTCGTGGATCATCAGCGGAATGCCAGCAGCATCCGCAGCGGCGACCATGGCCTTGGCATCGGCCAGCGTCGGCGCGAAGGGCTTCTGGCAGATCGCCGGCACCCTGTGGTGGGCGGCAAGCTCGACCAGCGCGCGATGGCTACCGACGGTCGTTGCGATATCGACGAAATCGAAGCCGCCATCGGCGAACATCGCGTCCGCCGACTGGTAGCGCCTGTCGACGCCGAACTGGTCGCCGACGATGCGCAGGCGCTCGGGATCGCGGTCGCAGATCGCGACGATCTGCACGTCCTCGAGATCCTGCCAGCCATGCATCTGGTTGACGGCGAAGAAGCCGCAGCCGATCAGCGCACCCTTGGTCTTCGTCATGCTCAGCCTGCCTTTGCCATCTGCATCAGGGTGACGCGCTGCTGGAGGCGGCGCTGCGCCTGGTCGACCACCACGGCCACGATGATCACGAGCCCCTTGATCACCATCTGCCAGAAGGAGCTGACCCCCATCATCACCAGACCATCCGACAGAATACCGATCACGAAGGCGCCGATGATCGTGCCGCCGATCGTGCCCCGCCCGCCCGACATGGATGTACCACCCAGAACGGCCGCCGCAATGGCATTCAGCTCAAGATTGGTGCCGGTCGCCGGATGGGAGGCCATCAGTTCCGAGGAGATGACGAGGCCGACGATGGCCGCGCAGAAGCCGGAGAACATGTAGACGAACATCTTCACGCGGTTGACGCGGATGCCGGACATGCGCGACGCCCGCTCATTGCCGCCGACGGCGAAGATATGCCGGCCGAGCGGCACGAAGCGGGCGAAATAGGCCGCGCCCAGCGCCACGACGATGAGGATCCAGACGGAGACCGGCAGGCCGAGGATCGAGCCGGAGCCGAGATAGGCAAAACCCTGGTTGCCGAGGTCTTCGCGGCCCGTGAGATTGGGCAGCGTCTGGCCGTCGGAATAGAGCAGCGCCATGCCCCGCGCCACGTAGAGCGTACCGAGCGTCGCGATGAAGGGCGCCACATTGAGGCGGGTGATCAAGAGGCCGTTGACCGCGCCGATGACGATGCCGACGATGGCCACGATGATCGCCACCTCGACGACGTTGAAATAGACCGTGTAGCCGAGCGGCAGCGCCACGCCATACATGATGAGGCCACCCGCGATCATGCCGCACAGGCCCACGATGGAGCCGACCGACAGGTCGATGCCGCCGGTGATGATGACGAAGGTCATGCCGATGGCAAGGAAGGCGTTCTGCGTCGCGTGCTTCGACATCAGGATCATGTTCGCGGTCGACAAAAAATTCGGCGCGAAGATCGAGAAGAAGATGATGACCGCAAAGAGCGCGATGAAGGTGCGAAGCTTCATCAGCGTGAGCAGGGCGGCGCCGGTGGAAAGGTGGTTGCCGGTGGCGGCAGTGTGCGTTGCTGTCGTCATCACGCATGCATCCTTTTGGTTTTATGTCCCTCTGCGGAGGCCGAAATCACCATGTCCTCGGTGGCGTCCTTGCGGTCCACCACCATGACCAGCCGGCCGTTGCTCATCACCGCGATGCGGTCGGAGAGCGCCATGACCTCTTCGAGGTCCGAGGTGGAGAAGAGGATCGCGAGCCCCTCGCCCGCCAGTCGCCGCATGGTGCGGAAAACGTCCGCCTTGGCGCCGACATCGATGCCGCGGCTCGGCTCGTCCATCAAAAGCACCTTCGGCCCGGTCATCAGCGCCTTGCCGATGACAACCTTCTGCTGGTTGCCGCCCGACATGGAGGTGACGTCGAGATCCGGGTTCTTCGCCTTGATCGAGAGGTTGCGGATCGCGTTGGCAATCGCCTCCTTCTCGCGCTTCAGGTCGATGTGGAAGCCGGCCTTCAGGAACTGGCCGAGGCTCGCCATGGAAAGGTTGTCGGCAATCGACATGGACTGCACGAGGCCTTCGCGCTGCCGGTCCTCCGGGATCAGCGACAGGCCCTCGCGGATGCGCCGGGTCGTGTCGCGCCCCTTCAACTCCTCGCCCTCGACGAAAATCTTGCCGGTGTAATGCTCGTGTCGGCCCATGATGCATTCGAAAAGCTCGGAGCGCCCCGCACCCATCAGGCCGTAGATACCGAGGATTTCGCCCTTGCGCACGCCGATCGAGACGTGATCGACCGCATAGCCGCCCTGCGCACGCGGCAGGCAGATATCCTCCGTGCGGAAGACCTCTTCGCCCGGCGCATGATCGACCTGCTTGGCGAAATCCTTGGCGTCCGAGCCGATCATCGAGCGCACGATCCAGCGCGTGTCGATGTCCTTGACCATGGCATGGCCGGTGATCTGGCCGTCCTTCAGCACGGTGATGTAGTCACCGATGCGCATCAGCTCTTCCAGCCGGTGCGAGATATAGACGATGGCGACGCCGCGCGCCTTGAGATCGGCGATGACCCGGAAGAGCACATCGACTTCCGCCGCACTCAGCGCCGAGGTCGGCTCGTCCATGATGAGGATGCGCGTGTCGAGCGAGACGGCGCGGGCGATCTCGACGAGCTGTTGCTGGCCGATCGGCAGGTCTTCCGCAAGCGTATCTGCTGAAATGCCGGCTTCGAGGCGGTTGAGGAATTCGTTGGCCTTCTCGACCTGCGCCTTGTGGTCGATGCCGCGCAGGCCGCGCGTGATCTCGCGCGTCGCAAAAATGTTTTCGGCGACCGAGAGATTGCCGAAGAGGTTCAGCTCCTGGAAGACGATGCCGATGCCGTGGCGCACCGCGTCTGCCGGGCTGTTGAGATGGATGCGTTCGCCGTCCATCCAGATTTCGCCGAGCGTCGGGCGTTCCACACCGGCGATGATGCGCATCATGGTCGATTTGCCCGCACCGTTCTCGCCGACCAGCACGTTGACCGCGCCCCGCCTAAGCTTCAGGTCCGCCTTCTTCAGCGCAACGATGCCGGAATAGGCCTTGGTGATGTCCTTCAGTTCGAGAATGACGTCGCCGTCGTCGGTGGCGTTCATGTCAGCCTCCGACCGTGATCGTCACGGGCACGAACAGCGGCAGCTGGCCCTTGGCCGGCAACGGATAGGCGCCAAGCGCCTTGATCGTCTTGCCCGTCAGGTTTTCACGGGGCAGCTTTTCAAGCAGCAGGCCGTTCACATGGGTGTTGAACGACTTGCCGTACTGCGCCCATTCGATCTGGTTCTTGAACTCGTTGAAATTCACGAATTTCAGGCTGTCGCGGATCGCCGTGCCGCGGACCGCCGGGCCGATCGCGACGCGCACATCGGCTTGTCTGTCGCCGTCCACATCGACGTCGACATAGCCGGCGCGGGACTTGGTTTCCTCGGCGACGATCACACCGTCGATCTTCGCGGCGAAGGTCCAGGGCGCATTGCCCTGCTTTTCCTTGTGGCCGTATTTTTCAGCGGCCGCATCGAGATTGCTGTTGGCCAGCGCCGAGACCTCCTGGAAAGTGCCGGCACGCTCCTGAAGGAAGGGCACGACCTTGACATCCCAGATATCGGCAACGAGCTTGTCTGGATTGAAGGCACCGGCCGCCGCCTGCTTCTGTTCGTCCTCGGTCTTGACGAATTTGCAGCCGGAAAGCGCAAGCGCGCCGGCGAGCACGAGTGTACAGGCAGCCTGAAACCTTGGCATTCCCAATCTCCGAATAGATAGAAAACGCGAGGCGGGGCTGCACCCCACCTCGCGCCATCGCGGGAGGATTATTCCGAGAGCGCGAAAGTCTCGAGCTTGGCGGCGTTGTCGGCGGTGATGAGCACGCAGTCCATCAGCTGCTTCTCTTCGGCCGGGCCCTTGCCGGTCTTGATGTAGGTGTCTGCCTGGGTCACGGCGAGCTGGGCCTGGGCGTAAGCCGGCTGCATGACGGTCGCCTTGATGCCGCCTGCCTTGATCGAGTCGCGCACGTCGTTGGACCCGTCGAAGCCGACGACGATAACATCCTTGCGGCCCGCAGCCTGGAGAGCGGCGATCGCGCCCATGGCCATCGTGTCGTTGCCGGCGATCACGCCCTGGATGTCCGGATTGGCCTGAAGGATGGTCTCCATCTTGGAGTAACCTTCGGTCTGGCTCCAGTTGGCCGACTGCTGGGCGACCATCTTCATGTCGGGATATTCGTCCATGACATCGTGGTAGCCCTTGGAGCGTATACCGGCATTGAGATCGGCTTCGCGGCCGAGCAACTCGACATAGTTGCCCTTCTCGCCCATCAGCTTGACGAACTCTTCGGCACCGAGCTGCGCGCCCTGATAGTTGTTCGAAACGATCTGCGAGACGGCAACGCCCGTGGCGTTGATTTCGCGGTCGATCAGGAAGGACGGGATGCCGGCATCCTTGGCCTTCTGAACGGCGGCGATCGAGGCTTCCGAGCCGGCATTGTCGAGGATGATCGCCTTGGCGCCGCGGCCGATGGCCGTATCGATCAGCTGCGATTGCTTGTTGGCGTCGTCGTCATGCACCAGAACCAGCGTGTCGTAGCCGAGTTCCTTGGCCTTGGCTTCCGCGCCGACGGCTTCCGCCTTGAAGAACGGGTTGTCGTGGCTCGGCGTGATGATGGCGATGAGGTCGGCCGCGAAGGACGGCATGGCGACGCCTGCGGCCATGACGGCAGCAAAACCGACGGTGATCAGTCTACGGGTAATATTCATATGTTCCTCCCGGTTAGACACCGGCTCCCTGCGACCATCCCTCCATTGAACATGGTCGCGCCGGTGCAATCTTTGTCCGGCACACGTGGCGCCGGCAGCGGCGGGCAGCGCCCGCCGGAAATCAGGTGATGCGCTGGATGCTGGCCGCGATTTCCGCGGGCTCGAACACGCGCTTCCAGTCGTCCTTCATCAGCACGGGCTTGCCGAACTCAATGGCCTTGTTGCAGGCATCGGAGAACACGCCGGGCGTCTCTTCGAAGATGACCGCGCCGAGCACGTTCATGTGGCCGAGCAGGAAGTCGCGGGCGGCTTCCTTGGCAACGCCGCGGCGCACGCATTCATCCATGGCTTCGCGCATGACGACGAGCAGCGAGGCGCAGACCGTCTCGGACAGGCCGGGCTCCAGAAGCGCCATCTGCTCGACGGTGACGCGGTGTGAGCGCATGACCGGCGCCCAGATGACCTTGGCGATTTCCTCGCCGAGGCCGTAAGCCTCCTCCGGTCCCTGCATCAGGGCGGACACGATGTGCTGCTTGGCGGCGATGCCGCCGAAGAAATCGCGCTTGGCGGCAGGAACCGTCTCGTCGTTGAAAATCGGCGGATGGCAGGGATGCGTGACGAAATAGGTGAGGTCCGCGCGCTCCGGCAGGTGGCCGGCGAAGGGGGCGGCAGCATCGAGTGCCACAACCATCGTGCCCGGCTTCAACTTGTCGGCAATGCCGGCGGCGACCTTTCCGATCGCCGTATCCGGCACGGCGAGGATGACGACATCGGCACCGTCGAGGCCTTCATCGGCGGAGACGCAGGAGAGACCGAGATCGTCCGAGAGGCGTTTCTGGCCCGCCTCGCTTACCTCGATATGGCGAACATCGAAGCGCGAACCCATGAGATTCTTGGCGAGCCGATAGCCCATTTTGCCGCCGGCGCCGAACAACGCGATCGATGTCATCGAAAACCTCCCTGATGCATGCGGCTGGACAGACCCGTCCAGCCGGAATTTCCTCCGCCGGTTGCCCGGTATGGGTCTATATTTCCCAACTGGTATAACAAGTCAATAACTATCTGTGTGGATATGTGATGTTCATGTGAATGCCACATGGAGGCGATATACCACCAACATCGGAAACAGCTATTAAGCTGTTGAAATAAATCGACTTTCATAGGGAGAAACGCGACGAGCGTCACACGACGCTCGGTTCAATGTCACATCAGATATGGGATGTTCGACGCCTAAAACCGTCAGAGGCGGGCGGCAATCGTTGCGGCGATGAGGGCAAGCGAGATAGCCCCGGCATCGGGATGACCGATGCTGCGTTCGGCAAGCGGGCGCGCGCGGCCAAGCCGCGGCGAGAGCGGCGCGGTGGCCTCCGCCGCCTGCCGGCAGGTCGCGCTCGCCTTCTGCCAGGCGTCCTTGAGGGAAAGCCCGTCCGCCTTGGCGGTTTCCAGCGCGGCGACGAAGGGAACGAAGGCATCCACCAGCGTCTTGTCGCCGGGCTTTGCGCCGCCCAGTCGCATCACATCGTCGAGGGCGATGCGCGCGCCGCGGATCACATCGGCACCCTCGAATGCCGCCTCGTCTGAGAAGGCGGAGCTCCAAGAGCGCAGCAGCAGCCCCCAGATGGCGCCGGACGTGCCGCCGGCACGGTCTGCCCAGGCATCACCGGCCACCGCAAGGGCGCTCCGCGCGCCGGCGCCGGCCGCCACCGCCTTATGGATCGCCTCGCGGGCGGCGGTCGCGCCACGGCGCATGCCCTGGCCGTGGTCGCCATCACCGGCAAAGGCATCGATCCTGCCAAGCTCGGCCTCCGCCTCGCTCAGCGCCGAGAACATGCCATCGAGAATGCCGGCAAGGCAGCGGGCGCTCTCCCGCGACGCCGAGGATGCCGGGCCAAAAACCGGCGCGTCGTCATCGACATCAGGACGAACCGCCGCCGGCTCCGTGCGAAAGGTTTCGCCGCGACGGAAGACCGGCGTGTCGCATGGCGCCAGCCAATAGCGCTCCAGTTCCGCATCGAGCCACAGGATCGTCAACGAGCAGCCCTGCATATCGAGGCTCGTGATATATTCGCCGACCTCGGGCGCCACGAGATCGACACCCGATGCCTGAAGCAGGGTTTCCACCGCGCCCCAGAGCACGAAAAGCTCTTCGTATTTGGTGGCGCCGAGCCCGTTCAGCAGGATGGCCGCGCGGCGCGCGCCGGCCGGGCGCTCGGCCAGAACCGTCTCGACAAGCAATTTCGCCAGCGCCCGCGCAGGCACGATTTCGGCATCGCGGATGCCCGGCTCGCCATGGATGCCGAGGCCGAGCGCCATCGTGCCGCGCGGCACGGTGAAGAGCGGTTCCGTGGCACCCGGCAGCGTGCAACCGCCGAAGGCGACACCAAAGGAGAAGGTCCGGTCATTGGCATGCCGGGTGATACGCTCGACCGCGTCGATATCGAGCCCCGCCTCCGCCGCAGCCCCCGCGATCTTGAAGACGACGAAATCACCCGCGATGCCGCGCCGGCGCAGATGCTGGTCCGCCGGGGCGCTCGCCACATCGTCCGTGACGGTGACGATGCGCACATCGATGCCCTCGGCGCGCAGGCGCTCGGCCGCCACGCCGAAATTCAACACATCGCCGGCATAGTTGCCGAAGCCGAGCAGGATGCCGCCACCGTAATCCGCATTGCGGCACACGCGCGCGACCGCCGCTGTCGACGGTGAGGCGAAGACTTCCCCTGCGACCGCGGCATCGGCCATGCCCGGCCCGACATAGCCGGCAAAGGCCGGATAGTGCCCCGAGCCCCCACCGACGATGACCGAGACCTTGCCCTGCGGCACCGCCGTGGAACGCACCACGCCGCCCTTCACCAGCCGGACATAGCGCCCGTAGACACGGGAAAAGCCCGCAAGGGCGGAGGCAGCGAAGGTTTCGGAGTCGTCGACGATCTTGGTCACTGGTTCCTCCCGCAGGCAATCATGCCCGTGAAGATGCAACAGGGACGGCGCGGAGAAAAGAGCAAAGACGCCAGCTTGAACCGTGAAACCTCAAAGGCTTACGCGGTTGAAAACCGTCAGATGTTCGGCAATCGCGGCAATCTCCGTGGCGCGGCGCCCCGCATCCCAACCGAGCGCGGGCGCGGCGACATCGGCAATCTCGTTCAAGCCTGCCGCGGTTACCTTGCCTTCGATGGCGAGCGTCGTGCGGCGCAGAACGATGTCGGCGAGATGCTCGACCATTTCGTTACGCACAATCCAGTCGATCTCCGCGCGCCCATAGCCATCGACTTGGTGTAGCGGCGTATCGCCGACCTGCGCGATATGGGCGAGCACCGCATCGGCCGTCGTGCCGTAGCGGGCGAGAAGGGCTTCGACGCGCTGGGCGGGCAGGCCGCTCTTCGCCGCGCGCTGGGAAATCCAGGCGCGGCGCGCCGCGTCATCGACCGGGAAGCCGCGCCCGCCGCCGATCGGCAGCATCTGCGTGCTGGTCTTCCGGTTGCGGCCGATCCGCGCCAGGATCGTGTCGGCCACCTCTTCGGCAAAGCCGCGGAAGGTCGTCCATTTGCCGCCGACGAGCGAGATGACCGGGAACGGCCGCCCCTCGCCCGGCTCGGCGACGGGTGCGGAATGGTCGCGGCTGATCAGGCCGGGATTGCTGGCATCCGACGCCGGCAGCGGGCGAATGCCGCTATAGGCGTAGACGATCTGGTCGCGGCTGAAGTCCAGCCTCGGCAGGAGCGAGCTGAGGCTGGCGAGGAAATAATCGACCTCGTCCTCCTCGCAGCGCACCGTCTCCGGGTTGTCGGCCTTGATATCCGTCGAGCCGACGAGCGCGAGGCCAAGGAAATCGTAGACGAGGCAGATGCGGCCATCGTCCGCCTCGAAATAGATCATCCGGCCCTTCAGGCTCTTCACCAGCGCGGGGTGCCTCAGCAGGATATGCGAGCCCTTGGTGCCGCCGATCAGTTTTCCCGAAATGCCGAGCGTCGCGTTGACGGCATCGATCCATGGCCCCGCGCCGTTGACCACGATGTCGGCGCGAACGTTGCGCTCACCGCCATTCGGACCCTGTAGGCGGAGTACGCCCTCCTCCTGCCCGAGCAACGTGGTGTCGTTCATCGCAGCCGAAGCCGAGCTGGCATCGAGACCGTCGCGCACCAGCTCCCAGACGAGACGTTCCGGCCGGCTGATCTTGGCGTCGTAATAGATCCCGCCCGCGACGATGCGCGGGGTGATTTCCGGCATTTCCGCAAGCGCCTTGCGGCGGAAGAAAAACTGGTGCTTCGGCATGACGCGGTGGCGCGCACCGTAGAGATCGTAGAGCGCAAGGCCGATCTTGATGAGCACAGCGCCCCGGCTGCGCGGCGCCGTCGTCGAGCCGAACAGCGTGCGCAGGGCCGCGAATGCGCCTTTCATCAGCGAGAAGGAGGGAATGAAGGTCGGCAGTGCCTCGACGCAATGCGGCGCGTTGCGCAAAAGCAGGTTGCGCTCCAGCGTCGACTGCGCGACGAGGCCGAGTTCGCCGGTCTCCAGATATTTGATACCGCCATGGATGAGGCGCGAGGGGGCCGCACTGGTGCCGGAGCCGAAATCGGCCTTGTCGACGATGAGGCATTTCAAGCCCTGCAGGCAGAGATCGCGAAAGAGCCCTGCCCCGTTGATGCCGGCGCCGAGGATGATGACGTCGAAAGTCTCGACCGTGGTATCCGTCATGATGGGCATTCCTGTCATTTCCCGGCACCAAGACGCCGCAGCACCGGCCAGAGCGGCTTCATGGCCCCGGCGAGATCGAGGAAGACCCGGTATTTCTCGTCATAGGCTTTTTGGCGGTTAGGATCCGGCTGGTAGGTGGTTTCGATCGAGGCGAGATCGCGCGGATCGTCGGTCGGCGAGGCAAACAGCCCGGCGCCGACACCCGCGCAGAGCGCAGCACCCCAGGCGGCCGCCTCTTCCGTGCGCGTCGCCGTGACCGGCAGGCCAAGGATATCGGCAAAAAGCCCGGCCATGGCGGGATTGCGCGAGATGCCGCCGGTCAGGCGGGCCGATGTAGGTGCAAAGCCGTCGCGCAGCGCATCGACATGGACGCGGTGATTGAAGGCGATGCCCTCCAGCACGGCGCGCACCAGGTCGCCGCGGTCGTGCCAGGCATTGAGGCCGTAGAAACCGGCGCTGGAGGCGCCGCCGAAGGGCGAGCCGAAGAGGTAGGGGTGGAAGAAGGCGCTGGAGGGACGTTCGCGCGCGACTTCCAATTCCTTGCCGAGGATCGCATGGATGCTCTCGCCCGCGGCCTCCGCCGCCTTGGCATCGGCAGCGCAGAACTGATCGATGAACCAGTCGTAGTTGGCGGTCGAGGCGGGGGAAATGGACATGTTGTTCCATTCACCGGGCAGGATGCCGTTGCGGCAGAACCAGCGGCCATCGACCTTCGGCACCGGCGAGACCGTCTCGTTGATCGAATAGGTGCCGGCGATGACCGCCACCACGCCCTCCCCGTAACCGCCCATGCCGAGCGCCGATGCCGTGACATCGTGCAGGCCGGCCATGACCGGCGTGCCCGCGACAAGTCCGGTCTGACGCGCGGTCTCCGACGTCACACCGCCGACGATCTCGGTCGAGCCCGCCATCGGCGGCTGCCGTCCGGCGAGGCGGTCCAGTCCGAAGAGACGGAAGGCGTCGTCGGCATAGTCCTGCGTCAAAACATTGGTGAAGGACGTGCTGGCTTCCGTGCGGTCAGTGCCGATCGTCCCGCACAGGCAAAAGCGCAGCCAGTCCTTCGCGGCGATGAAATGCGCAATGCGGGCGTAGCGTTCGGGCTCGTAATCGCGGATCCAGCGCAGGATGGCGGAGGGCGCGGAGGCATGCGGTTTCTGGCCGGTGAGCACAAGCGACTGGTCACCGATCTCGCTTTCGTTCCATGCGTCGGCAATCGCATCGGCGCGCGTGTCGAGCGACACGATGGCATTGCCGAGTGGCCGCTTCTCCTCATCGAGCAGATAAATGCCATCGCCATGCGCCGTCGCGGCAATCGCGAGAATATCGGAGGCCGGGCGGCCACAGGCGGCGACCGCCTCGCGGATGGCATCCGCCGTCGCGGCCCACAGGCCATCCATGTCGCGCTCGACATGCTGGGGAGCCGGAATGAGCTGAGGAACGCGGCGGCGGGCAATCGCCAGCACGGTTCCATCCGCATCGAAAATCACGGCCTTGGTGACCGTCAGGCCGCTGTCTATACCCATGATGCAGGGCATCGTTGTCTCCATTCTCAAGCGAAGGAGAAACGACACCGGGCATCAGGCATTCCGCGACAGCGGAACCTCAGCCGGACCGTTCCCCATCCGCCACAATGACGTTGATCCCCTTCGAGCGCATGCGCGACAGATGGGAGATCGGGATATCCTCATCGACAACTACGGCGTCGAATTCTTCGAGCGCCGCGAAGTGGTGCAGCGCGCGCCGTTCGAATTTGGTGTGATCGGCCAGCAGCACGCGTTTCGACGAGCTTTCGAACATCGCCCGCTTGGTCGCGACCGTCTCGGGCGACTGGTGGTAGACCACGTCGTCGACGATGGCCGAGAGCGACATGAACACGGTGTCGGCGCGCAGCCGGCGGATTTCGTTGCTGGTGATGTGCCCCATGAAGGCATTGCACCAATGGTAGAACTGTCCCCCGAGACAGATGAGGTTGAGATCGACAACCTCCTTCAGCTCGTTGATCAGCACGAGCGAATTGGTGATGACCGTCAGCGGCACCTTGGCCGGCAGGAAACGCGTCATTTCGTGCACGGTGGTGGCGTCATCCATGAAGATCGCCTGCCCAGGCTCGACGAACTGCATGGCGGCCCTGGCGATCGCCTTCTTCTCCTTGGCCTGCTTGGTAGCGCGATAGGCGTCGGAGGATTCGATCAGGCTGGTGGGTGCGGCCGAAACGACACCGCGCGTCTTGCGGAACAGGCCGCGGCTGACGAGGTCGTCGACATCGCGGTGCGCCGTCATCAGGCTGATGCCGAAGCGCTCGGTCAGGTCCTCGATGCGGATGGAGCCCTCGGCGATGACAGTCTCGGCAATCATCTGGCGCCGCACGAGTTGGCGCGCATGGCGGCTGTCGCTCGGAAGCTCTTCCGAAAGCAAATCCTTGACGTCGACTTTCTTGTTCACGGGAAATCCTGCCATGCTTCGAGGTGAGAGCTTTCGTATCTCGTATCGGGCGGCAAGGAAAATGCCAAGCTGGGCCGGGAGACCCCGGGTATGAGGGCGGGAGCGCCCGAAAAGGCGCTCCCGGTCTCGATTACTCGCTCAGAACGAAGGGAGCGGTGTACTTGTCGACATTGTCCTTGGTGATCAGCAGGCAATCGAAGAGCTGTTTTTCGGTATCGACGCCGGTCGAGCCGTTCTTGATGACGTTGTCGGCCTGCTTGACGGCCGCTTCCGAGAAGACGGCAACCGGCTGGAGGACGGTGTACTGGAGTTCGCCCGCCTTGATGGCCGCAACAGCGTCCGGCGAACCGTCGAAGCCGCCGACCTTGACCTGATCGAGCTTGCCGGCTTCCTTGAGCGCCGCAATCGCGCCAAGAGCCATTTCGTCGTTGCCGCTGATCACGCCGATGATGTCGGGGTTGGCCTGAAGCAGCGACTGCATCTTGGCATGGCCCTTGGTGCGATCCCAGTCAGCCACTTCCTTGCCGGACTTTTCGAGGTCCGGGTACTGCGTCAGCACGGTTTCGTAGCCGTTCGAACGCGTTGCAGCGTTGTTGTCGGAGGGAGCGCCGAAGAGTTCGACATACTTGCCCTTGTCGCCGACCGCTTCGACCCACTGCTGGGCACCGAGGGCAGCACCCTGGGCGTTGTTCGAAACGAGCTGTGCCTTGGCAAGGCCTTCCTGGTTGATCTCGGCATTGACGAGAATGACCGGGATGCCGGCGGCAACGGCCTTCTTCACCGCACCGACCGAACCGTCGGCGTTTGCCGGATCGAGGATGATCGCGACCGACTTGTTGGTGATGGCGGTGTCTACGAGGTTGCTCTCGGTGTTGGTGTCACCCTTGTGGGCGCCGACATTGGCCGTGTAGCCGAGGCTTTCAGCGGTCTTCTTGGCAACTTCGCCTTCCGTGAACCAGTAGGGGTTCGACGGATCGTTGACGATGACCGTGATCAGGCCTTCGGCCCAGGCAGAGCTGAACAGCAGCGGCATGACGGCCGTTGCCGCGAAGAGAACTCGCATACCTTTTTTAAACATGGTCTCACTCCCTTTGTTGAGTTCGATTGCGCCGATTTTCGGCAATACTTTCCGCTCTCGGGCCACTCGATGGTCCGCCTCTCCCGACAGCAGTCCGTTGGTGTCGGTCGCCGCTGGTCTCAGCGGCGGCCGTATTTCACGCTGTTCAAGAGAACAGCGGTAACGATGACGGCGCCGGTGAAAACCGTCTGCCAGTAGGCGGAGACGCCGATGATCACGAGGCCATCCGAAAGGAAGCCGATCACGAAGGCGCCAAGCATGGTGCCGATGACCGTGCCGCGGCCACCGGTCAGTGCCGCACCGCCGATGACGACGGCGGCGATTGCCGTCAGTTCATAGGTGGTGCCGGCGGTCGGGCCTGCGGAGGTCAGCTGCGAGGAGAGAACGAGGCCGGCGACGGCGGCGCAGATACCGGAGAGTACGTAGACCGTGATCTTGACGCGCTTGACCGGCACGCCCGACAATTCCGCCGCACGCTCGTTGCCACCGGAGGAATAGAGCCAGCGACCGAAGGCAGTGCGGGCGAGCAGGACGTGGCAGGCGATGGCGAAGACGAAGAGCACGAGAACACCGATCGGAACGCCGGCCAGACGGTTAAAGCCGAGCCAGTCGAAACCGGTATTGCCGAGTTCCGGGCGGCCGCCGAGATTGTTGTAGGTGAGACCGTTGGTCATCAGCAGTGCGATGCCGCGGGCGACATAGAGCACGCCGAGCGTCGCAACAAAGGCCGGCACCCGCAGATAGGCGATGAGCACACCGTTCACCGCGCCAACGACAGCGCCGAGCAGGCATGTCAGCACCACGACGACCCAGACCGACGGGTAGAGGATGATGCCGAGCTGCGGCAGCGTCACGCCCTGCATCAGGAAGCCCGCAACGACGCCGGCAAGCCCCAAGGTCGAGCCGACGGAGAGGTCGATGCCGCCGTTCAGGATGACCAGCAGCATGCCGATGGCGAGCAGGCCAAAAATGGCGACATGCGAGGCCATGATCAGGAAATTGCTGACCGTGAGATAGTTCGGCGACATCAGCGAGAAGACGACGATGATGGCGATCAGCGCGAAGAAGGCGCGGCCCTCGAACAGCAGCTCGATCAGGCTCTTCTTGCGCTTGCCGCCGCTTGCCGCTGCCTTGGTCTGGATTGCAGGTGTGACTGACATGGCTTCAGCGCTCCTAATGGGCATGCACGGCTTCGCCCGAGGCGGCCATGATCTGTTCTTTGGTCACGTCGGGACCGAATTCGGCGGAGATGCGGCCACGCCGCATGACGATGATGCGATGCGCGATGCTGAGGCATTCACCGACTTCCGAGGTCGTGTAGACCACGGCAAGCCCCTGCCTGGCGCGCTCGGCCAGCAGCTTGAAGACTTCCGCCTTGGCGCCGATATCGATGCCGCGGCTCGGCTCGTCGAGCAGGATGACTTCGGGGTCGGTCGCCAGCATCTTGCCGATGACCACCTTCTGCTGGTTTCCGCCGGAGAGCGAGCCGATGGGGGCCGCCCCGCCATCCGTCTTGATATGCACCTTGCGGATCGCATTATCGACGAGCCCGACTTCGCGCGACGTGGAGGTGAAGAGGCCGCGCGTGAAAGCGCCGAGGCTGGCAAGCGAGAGATTGCGGCCGACGGTCATGGTCTGCACCAGGCCATCGCGCTGGCGGTCTTCCGGCACGAGCACGAGGCCGTCGTGGATGCACTGCGCGATCGTCTGGCCGGTGACGTCCCTGCCCTTCAGCATGACCCTGCCGGCGGTCGCCTTCAGGCGGCCCGCGACGGTTTCGAGCAGCTCTGTGCGGCCGGCGCCCATCAGGCCGTAGATGCAGACGATTTCGCCGGCGCGCACCGACAGCGACATGCCGTCAACGACCGAATAGCCGGCGCCGCCCGGATCGGGAACGGTCAGCCCTTCGATGGCGAGCGAGACGGGACCCATATCATAGCCGGTCGGCGGTGAACCGAGGTCGAAATTGTCGCCGACCATGTGGCGCACGATCCATTCGAGATCAATGTCCTTGCGCTCGGCATAGGCCGTCATCGTGCCGTCGCGTAGCACCACCGCATGATGGGTGATCTGCAGGGCCTCTTCGAGGTGGTGCGAGATATAGACGATGGAGACGCCGCGGCTGGTGAGGTCGCGGATGACCTTGAACAGCACCTCGACCTCGGAGGCCGACAGCGCCGAAGTCGGCTCATCCATGATGAGAATGCGCGAATTGACGGAAAGCGCACGCGCGATCTCGACGATCTGCTGCTGGCCCAGCCGCAAGTCCTCGACAGGCGTCAGAGGATCGATGTCCTCCTCGAGTTCTTCCATCAGGAGGCGCGTCTGGCGCTCTTCCTCAGCAAAGTCCACGCCCGTCGCCGTCATGATTTCGCGACCCATGAAGATGTTGTCGCGAACATTCATGTTCGGGGCGAGGCTGAGCTCCTGATGGATGATGGAGATGCCGCGGTCACGGGCTTGGGAGGATGACGCGAAAACGACCGGCTCCCCATCGAGAACGATTTCGCCCGATGTTGGCTTGACCACACCGGACAGGATTTTCATCAGCGTCGACTTGCCGGCGCCGTTTTCGCCGAACAGGGTCGTCACCTGCCCGCGATGGATATCGAAGTTCACGCCCTTGAGGGCATGGACGCTGCCATAGGATTTCGCCACGTTGCGCGCGGCAAGCACCACTTCACCTTTAGGGCCGGCTTGCGGTATCGCGCTCATTGGACGTCGAACCTCACGGGGGTGACGATCCAGCTCTTCGGATTGACGAGCTTGAAGACACCGATGACGGAAACGGTCTTGCCGGAAAGGGCGGCCGGGTCGATGCCGCCGAGAACGACCTTCTTGACCTTGTTGTTGATGGCCGAGCCGGCGTCCTGGTATTCGATCTGGTTCTTGAACTGGCCGAATTCGATCTGGCCCGTCGCATCGCGCAGGTCCGTGCCGTTCAGTGCCGGACCGGTCTGGACGCGCAGCGTCAGTTCGGCCGGAAGGCCTTCGACGGCGATGACATTGTAGTTCGCCTTGCGCTCGCCGATCACGCCGGTGAACTTGACCGGGAAGACCGGGCCGGTGGAGGTCTTGACGCCGTATTTCTCGCTGGCCGCCTTCTTGTCGGCAGCGATGGCCTGCGCCAGCTCGACCGCATCGGCGGCGCGCGTCTCGACACTCTGCTTGATGAGCGGGAACTGCTCCGTGCCGAAGGCTTCCGGCGAGAATTTCTGAACCTGAACGTCGGCTTCCGAGCCGATCTGCACGATCTTGGTGTCGAAGGCCATGGCGCCGACCAGCCCGACGGCGGCGGCGATGCCGATCCAGCGATAGCTGCGGGCAGGCTGGGACGATTTCGGGAGCGTGGCGTCAGTCATGTGGGTAGGCCTTGCGGTTGAACGTTGGAAGCGTCAGCGGTGGCGCCGGGAGGGGTTTGGCGACAAGACGCGCTGAGAGACACATCTATGGCGCCGCGGCCTGATATCGATGCCTTCCAAACAGAACATGTCATGAAGTCCTCCCCATGAACGGCGCCGGCCGGATCTCCTCACCCACCTTGCGCTGCAGTGCACACTTTTTCGCAATTGCGATATATATGTGTGATATGTCCCAATATGTACGTTAACTTATCACAAGCTGTCAACCGATGTTTTTCGGCCACTTCAAAACAATTCAGTTTCCTTCCTCCGCCGACACGCCGCACCTTACAGTCGCACGGTGCATGCACTCACTTGCGTGGTCGGGGCATCAGGCACCCCTTATAAGGAATCCGCGAGGATAAAATTTCATTGTTTTTGCTTAATAAAACTCAGAATTCAGGCATCCAGACGAAATCAAAAGCTCTGCCGATCCACCAGTTGACCAACAAGGCGCCCACGACGCGACTTCCGCAATGAGGCCTTTCTTAGACATCCAGCATAACTGAAAAATAATTCGTTGTGCGAAAAATTTTACGAGACATGTGATAACTTTATGGTATGTTTTATCGTGAGGTTCGCGAGATCTCGTGGTACTTTCCTTGAAAGGTTGTGATGACCTTGGCCGGAACGCCGCGCGCTCTGGCGAAAGACAATCGGGAGGATGGAATGCATTGTTTCGGATCAGGCGAAGCGACGCTTGTTGCCGCGGGCTGCGCGGGTGGGCTCCATGGCTGAGACGGCAGACCTGATCATCGGCATCGACGCCGGCACCTCCGTCATGAAGGCCGTCGCCTTCACGCTTTCCGGCCGCCAGATCGCCACCGCCTCCGTACGCAATGCCTACAAGACCAGCGACGACGGTTCCGTTACGCAATCCCTTGATCAGACCTGGCTCGATTGCACGCGTGCGCTGCGCGGCCTCGGCGAAAAGGTCCCTGATCTTGCCGCGCGCGCCGCCGCCATTGCCGTTACTGCGCAGGGCGACGGCACCTGGCTCGTCGGCGCCGGCAACCGCCCCGTCGGCGATGCCTGGCTGTGGCTCGATGCCCGTGCCGCCCCCACCGTCGAGCGCCTTGCCGCCAGCGACGCCGACCGCCAGCGTTTCGAGGCGACCGGCACCGGCCTCAACACCTGCCAGCAGGGCACGCAGCTTGCCCATATGGACCGCTATTTTCCGGAACTGCTTGCCGGCGCGGAAGCCGCCATGCACTGCAAGGACTGGCTCTATCTCAACCTGACGGGCGTGCGCGCCACCGACCCGTCCGAGGTGAGCTTCACCTTCGGCAATTTCCGCACCCGCTGCTATGACGACGACGTGCTCGCCGCGCTCGGCCTGACGCACCGCCGCAATCTGCTGCCCGACGTGATCGAGGGCACGGAAACAACGCATCCCCTGACGGCGGACGCCGCCGCTGCCGCCGGTCTCAAGCCCGGCACGCCCGTCTGCCTCGGCTATGTCGACATGTGCATGACGGCGCTGGGTGCCGGTGTGCGCAGCGAGGGCCGCAACGCCGCCTGCTCCGCCATCGGCTCGACGGGCGTGCATCTTCAAGCGAAATCCGTCGCCGATGTCGTGCTGAATGCCGAGCGCACCGGCTATGTCATCGCCCTGCCCATCCCCGGCGTCGTCACCCAGGTGCAGACCAATATGGGCGCGACGATCAATCTCGACTGGCTGCTTCAGCTCGGCGCCGATCTGCTCGGCGAGTTCGGCGTCACCGTCGGGCTCAGCGACATGATCGGTCGCGTCGATCAGTGGATTGCGGCCAGCAAGCCGGGCAATGTGCTCTACCACCCGTATATTTCCGAGGCCGGCGAGCGAGGGCCCTTCGTCAATGCGCGCGCCCGCGCCAATTTCACCGGCCTTGCCAGCCGCCACCGCTATCCGGATCTCGTGCGCGCCGTCGTCGAAGGCCTCGGCATGGCGACGCGCGATTGCTACGCCGCCATGGGCGCCCTGCCCTCGGAGCTTCGTGTCAGCGGCGGTGCTGCCCGCTCGGCCTCACTGCGCAACACATTGGGTGCCGCCCTTGGCGCCCCGGTGCGCGTCAGCACCCGCGAGGAAGCGGGCGCTGCCGGCGCCTCGATGATGGCCGCCGTCGCCATTGGCGCCTACCGCACGATGGACGACTGCATCGCCGACTGGGTGACGCCGGAGCTTGGCGATGCCGAGCGGCCGAAGCCGGAAGACACCGAACGCATGAACCGCCTCTTCGCCGCCTATTCCGAGGTGCGCCGGGGCATCGCGCCGGCCTGGGACATCCTGGCAGCCCGCTGACGAAACGACGAGTGCGCCGCCCTTCCCGGCTGGCGCTGAAGGAGAACGAGATGAACGAGCCCGAGCTTATTGACCTCTTCGTGATCGGCGGCGGCATCAACGGCGCCGGTATCGCCCGCGATGCGGCGGGCCGCGGCTTGAAGGTCGTGCTCTGCGAAAAGGACGACCTGGCCGAGGGAACGTCGTCGCGCTCCGGCAAGCTGGTGCATGGCGGGTTGCGCTATCTCGAATATTACGAATTCCGCCTGGTGCGCGAGGCGCTGATCGAGCGCGAGGTGCTGCTCAATGCCGCCCCGCACATCATCTGGCCCATGCGCTTCGTGCTGCCGCATAGCCCTGAGGATCGTCCGGCCTGGCTCGTGCGCCTCGGCCTCTTCCTCTACGACCATCTCGGCGGCCGCAAGAAGCTGCCGGGCACGCGCACGCTCGACCTCACGCGCGACCCCGAGGGCACGCCGATCCTCGACCAGTACACGCGCGGCTTCGAATATTCCGACTGCTGGGTGGATGACGCCCGCCTCGTGACGCTGAACGCCATCGGCGCCGCCGAAAAGGGCGCGGTTGTCCTGACCCGCTCGCCCGCCACCTCCGCCCGCCGCGAAAACGGCGCCTGGACGGTCACGACGCAGAACGGTGTCACCGGCGAAACGAGAACCTTCCGCGCAAAGTGCCTCGTCAACTGTGCCGGCCCCTGGGTCTCCGACGTCATCAACCGCGTCGCCGGCTCGAATTCGTCGCGCAATGTGCGCCTCGTCAAGGGCAGCCACATCATCGTGCCGAAGTTCTGGGCCGGGTCGAATGCTTATCTCGTGCAGAACCACGACAAGCGCGTCATCTTCATCAACCCTTACGAGGGCGACAAGGCGCTGATCGGCACGACCGACATCGCCTATGAGGGCCGTGCCGAGGACGTTTCGGCCGACGAGGCGGAGATCGAGTACCTGCTGAAGGCGGTGAACCGCTACTTCAAGGAGAAGCTGCGCCGGCAGGACGTGCTGCATTCCTTCTCCGGCGTGCGCCCGCTGTTCGACGACGGCAAGGGCAACCCCTCCGCCGTCACGCGCGACTATGTCTTCGATCTCGACGAGACCGGCGGTGCGCCGCTGCTCAACGTCTTCGGCGGCAAGATCACCACCTTCCGCGAGCTGGCCGAACGCGGCATGCACCGCCTCCAGCACATCTTTCCGACCATGGGCGGCGACTGGACGGAGAAGGCGCCGCTGCCGGGCGGCGATATGCCAGGTGCCGACTACGAGACCTTCGCCAACAGCCTGCGCGACAGCTATCCCTGGATGCCGCGCAAGCTCGTGCAGCACTATGGCCGCCTCTACGGCACCCGCACCAAGGCGATCGTCGGCAACGCGACCAGCCTTGAAGACCTCGGCCGGCATTTCGGCGGGCAGTTCTATGAGGCGGAGGTGCGCTACCTCGTCGAAAGTGAGTGGGCGCAAAAGGCGGAAGACGTGCTCTACCGCCGCACCAAACACTACCTGCACCTGACGGAAGCCGAACGCGCAGCTTTCGCCGACTGGTTCAACGCTGCCCGCCTTGCTGCGGCCTGAGGTTCCCATGCCGCTGACGCTCTCGCTCAACACCAATCCGCTGGTTAACCGCTTCGCCGATCCCGACGATCTCATTGAGACCGTCGCACGCGACCTGAAACTGCGCGATCTCCAGCTCACGCACGAATTCATCAATCCGAGCTGGAACGCCGCGACGATCCGCCGGCTGACCCGGCAGATGGACAAGGCGCTCCAGCGCACCGGCGTGCGCGTCACCTCCGGCATGACCGGTCCCTATGGCCGCCTCAACCATTTCGGCCATCCCGACGCGGATGTACGCCGCTACTATGTCGACTGGTTCAAGACCTTCGCCGATATCATCGGCGACCTCGGCGGCACCTCCGTCGGCACGCAGTTCGCCATCTTCACCTACAAGGATTTCGACGATCCGGTCCGCCGCGAAGAGTTGATCCGGATCGCCATCGACTGCTGGGCGGAAGTCGCGGACCACGCAAAACGCGCCGGCCTCTCCTATGTGTTCTGGGAACCGATGAGCATCGGCCGCGAATTCGGCGAGACCATTGCCGAATGCATGACGCTGCAGGATCGGCTGACCGCCGCCGACATGGCCATTCCCATGTGGATGATGGCTGATATCGACCATGGCGATGTCACCTCCAGCAATCCCGACGACTACGAACCCTATGCCTGGGCGCGCGCCGTGCCGAAGGTGTCGCCGATCATCCACATCAAGCAGAGCCTGATGGATAAGGGCGGCCATCGTCCTTTCACCGCCGAGTTCAACGCTAAAGGCCGCATTCAGCCGGAACCGTTGCTGAAGGCCTTCGCCGAGGGCGGTGCTGAAAACAACGAGATCTGCCTCGAACTCTCCTTCAAGGAGCGTGAACCGAACGACCGGCAGGTCATTCCTCAGATCGCAGAGAGCATCGCCTTCTGGGCGCCGTTTATCGATACCGGTGCATCCGATCTCAAGCTGGGCTGACCGCATCCGGGCTACTTGCTAAGACTGGGTTGGAAACCGCTTCCGGTTGCTGCGCAGGACAGGACATCGCCGATGACCGACAACGAAGATTCCCTCGCCGTCCGCGCCGCCTGGCTGCATTACATCGGGGGTTTCACGCAATCTGCCGTGGCCAAGCGCCTCGGTATTCCCTCGGTCAAGGCGCACCGACTGATCGCGCGTGCGGTCGCCGAAGGCGTGGTAAAGGTCAGCATCGATGGCGATATCGCCGAATGCGTCAATCTCGAAGTCGAACTCTCCAAGCGCTACGGGCTCGATTATTGCGAAGTCGCGCCCGATGTCGATGACGATGCGCTGGCGTTGACGACGCTCGGACATGTCGGCGCGGATTTCCTGCGGCGCGAGATCGAGCGCGGTGAAGTCGCCGTCATCGGGCTTGGCCATGGGCGCACGCTGTCGGCCGCCGTGCATCATCTGCCCCGCGTCAGTGCCAGCGGCACGCGCTTCGTCTCGTTGCTCGGCGGCCTTACCCGCAACTATGCGGCCAATCCCTATGATGTCATGCACCGTCTGGCGGCCAAGACCGGCACGCAGGCCTATGTGATGCCCGTGCCGTTCTTCGCCAATACGGAGGAGGACCGCGAAGTTTTGCTCTCCCAGCGCGGTGTCAGCGAGGTGTTCAATCTCGCCCGCAATGCCGATCTGAAACTCGTCGGCATCGGCACGGTCGACAACCAGGCGCATCTCGTCACATCCGGCATGTTGCAGCCGAACGAGTTGGAGGAGATCCGGGCCCTCGGCGGTGTCGGAGAACTGCTCGGCCATTTCTTCGACAGCAAGGGCCGCATTCTCGAAACATCCGTGAGTGCACGCACGCTAGCCGCCTCCTTCTCGGAGAAAGGCGGCGACCGGGTCGTCGCAATTGCCGGCGGTCGCTCCAAGACGGAGGCGATCCGCGCCGTGCTGCACAGCCACAAACTCCATGGACTGATCACGGACGAACGGACGGCGCGCACGCTGCTGCAAAGCTCTGCATAGAAGATCACAAAATCACAATTTCAGTGTTATAATATGCCGAAATTGGTGTTATAGAACTGCGGACAGCGGGAGGACGCGGTGAAACGGGAAGAGCGCAGGCAGGAAATCATCAATCTGCTCGTCGAAAGCCGGGCCGTCGAACTCGATGAGATCGCCGCGCGTTTTGGCGTCTCCAAGATGACCATCCACCGCGATCTCGACGACCTCGAACGGGCCGGCGTGCTGCGCAAGGTGCGCGGCGGCGCGACGATTGATGCCGGCACGCAGTTCGAAAGCGATTTCCGCTTCCGCGAATTGCAGGAGGCCGACGTTAAGCGGTCGCTGGCCGAGACGGCCGCCGCGCTTGTCGAACCCGGCATGACCGTGATGATCAACGACGGCTCGATGGCTTCGGTGCTGGGCGATGTGCTCGCGGAAAAGAAGCCGATCACCGTCATCACCAACAATGCCGCGATCATGGAGCGTGCCAAGGGCCTTTCCGGCGTGACGCTGATTTCCGTCGGCGGGGTGTATTCCGCCAAATTCAACGCCTATTTTGGCATCGTCACGGAAGAAGCCCTGTCGCGTCTGCGCGCCGACATCGCCTTCATCTCGGCGCCTGCCGCCTCCGGCCGGCTCGCCTATCACATGGACGAGGCCGTGGTGCGCACCAAGCGGGCGATGATGGCCTCCAGCCGGCAGACCTGCCTCATGATCAACAGCCGGCGCTTCGGCCACACGGCACTGCATGTGCTCGCCGATCTCGCCGAATTCGACACCGTCATTTCAGACAAGAACCTGCCCCACGACACATCCGCCGCGCTTGACGGCGGCAAAACCGTGGTCCGCATCGCCAAGGAGACAACACCATGAGCCAAGGCCGCAACTTCTGGGTCGGCACGAGCTGGAAGATGAACAAGACGCTGGCGGAAGCGAAAGTCTTCGCCGAGGGGTTGAAGGCGGCCGATGGCGGCCGCAATCCCCGCATTCAGCGCTTCGTCATCCCGCCCTTCACCGCCGTGCGCGAGGTCAAGGCGCTGCTCTCCGACACGTCCGTCAAGGTCGGCGCGCAGAACATGCACTGGGCCGACGAAGGCGCCTGGACCGGCGAAATCTCGCCTGTCATGTTGAAGGATTGCAATCTCGATTTGGTCGAACTCGGCCATTCGGAACGCCGCGAGCATTTCGGCGAGACGGACGAGATGGTCGGCCTCAAGACGGAAGCGGCCGTGCGCCACGGCCTCGTGCCGCTGATCTGCATCGGCGAGACGCTGACAGATCGGGAAAGTGGTCGCGCCGACGAGGTGCTCGCCAAGGAAGTGCGCGGTGCGCTCGGAAAGCTCCAGGGCGCCCAAAAGCAGGCCGAAATCCTGCTCGCCTACGAGCCCGTCTGGGCGATAGGCGAAAACGGCATTCCCGCCACCGCCGAATACGCCAATGCCCGCCATGCCGAGATCGCCAAGGTGGCAGAGGATGTGCTCGGTCGGCGCATTCCCTGCCTCTACGGCGGCTCGGTGAACCCTGGGAATTGCGAAGAACTGATCGCCTGCCCCGACATCGACGGGCTCTTCATCGGTCGCTCGGCCTGGAAGGTCGAAGGCTATCTCGACATCCTGGCGCGGTGCGCCGCCACCATCTAACAAGGAGACATACCATGAAACTCGCTATTGCCGGTGACAGCGCGGGCGAAGGCCTCGCCAAGGTTCTCGCCGATCACCTGAAGGACCGCCACGACGTGCACGAGATCTCGCGCACCGATGCCGGTCCGGATGCCTTCTACGCCACCCTTTCCGACCGCGTCGCCTCGGCCGTCATCGCCGGCGAATACGACCGCGCGATCCTCGTCTGCGGCACCGGCATCGGCGT
>NZ_JBLZPH010000005.1:37537-51411 GCF_049199205.1 Shinella sp. M31
CTGCCCTATGCTCCCGCCCCTCGCCTGCGAAACAATTCGCGTTTCAGCCCCCGGGACGACGCTGCCGAATCACGTTTCGGGGCACGTAGGCGCCGAATCCGGCCAAATCGGGCGCCAATCCGCGAGCATCAGGCTTTCGATGCTACCCATCCGGGTCATTGCCGGACCTCGCCCTTGGCAAGCTGCGGACTTTCCTGCTTTTCTTTCCAGCCATCACCGCGTCCGAAGCCCTGTCCCACTGACAGGGGTAGGAATGCCACCCCTTTGAGCATGCGTGAAACTGCTTTTTATTCAATGATTTACGCCACGCATCACACGGTGAATCCGCTCAGCTCCGTCGTCCAAAGACACATTGTGGCAAGGCATGCCTCGCACCAGCCAGCGCTGTAAATTAACCATTTGTTAACCATTTCACGGCTACACCGGAGCAACCGAAAATTAACCAAGATGACTGACGTGTTAACTCAACCCCGGCCGATCCGCCTCAAGGGGCGGTCCTTCCTTGCGCTCGCATTGACGCCTGAACTGCCTGTCCAGGACTGGCTGGTTCGGCTCGACGATCTGGCCGCCCGTTCGGCCGGGTTCTTCCTTCGCCGGCCTGTTGTGCTCGATGTCGATGGCCTCGACATCGACCGTCAGGAGTTGCGCGATCTCGTCAGCGAGCTTTCGACCCGCAATGTGCGCGTCATGGGCATCGAGGGTGCACGCACCTCGCAGCTTGGCCCGGACATGCCGCCCGCCATGACCGATGGCCGCCCGGCCGCCGATTTCGAGGCGCCCGCGGCAGAGGAGAAGAGCGGCTCCAAAAAGACAAAATCTGCCGATCCGGTGGAGGCTGTCATGGTCGAGCCGGTTGCCACGCCGGCTACCGTCACGCCGTCGCTCGTCGTCTCGCGACCGGTCCGCTCGGGACAGTCGATCTTCTTCCCGGAAGGCGACGTCACGATCATCGGCTCGGTCGCCTCGGGCGCGGAAGTCGTCGCCGGCGGCTCGATCCACGTCTACGGCCCGCTGCGCGGCCGCGCGATGGCCGGCACCACGGGCAATTCGGCAGCTCGCATCTTCTGCCGCAAGCTGGAGGCGGAACTGATTGCCATCGACGGCTTCTACAAGACGGCCGACGACATGGAAGAGGCCCTGCGCGGCAAGCCGGCGCAGATCTGGCTCGAAGGCGAACAAATCACGGCCGCGACACTCGGCTGAACGGAATCCCCAACCACTGGAGAGGTACATGGGTAAGGTAATCGTTGTCACATCGGGCAAGGGCGGCGTCGGCAAGACGACGTCGTCGGCAGCCCTCGGCGCGGCGCTCGCGCAGAATGGCGAAAAGGTCGTGGTCGTGGATTTCGACGTCGGCCTGCGCAATCTCGATCTCGTCATGGGCGCCGAGCGCCGCGTGGTCTATGATCTCGTCAACGTCATCCAGGGCGAAGCCAAGCTGACCCAGGCGCTGATCCGCGACAAGCGCGTCGAGACGCTCTACCTGCTGCCGGCTTCCCAGACGCGCGACAAGGACAACCTCACGCCTGAGGGCGTCGAGAAGGTCATCGCGGCGCTGAAGAACGCCTTCGACTGGGTGATCTGCGACAGCCCGGCCGGTATCGAGCGCGGTGCGACGCTGGCCATGCGCCATGCCGATATCGCCATCGTCGTGACCAACCCGGAAGTGTCGTCGGTTCGCGACTCGGACCGCATCATCGGCCTGCTCGATTCAAAGACGCTGAAGGCGGAAAACGGCGAACGCGTCGAAAAGCACCTGCTGCTCACCCGATACGACGCCGTGCGCGCCGAGCGCGGCGACATGCTCAAGGTCGACGACGTGCTTGAAATCCTCTCCATCCCGCTGCTCGGCATCATTCCCGAGAGCATGGACGTGCTGCGTGCCTCCAACGTCGGCGCCCCCGTGACGCTCGCCGACACCCGCAGCGCCCCCGCACTTGCCTATTTCGAAGCAACCCGCCGCCTGAAGGGCGAGAACCTGCCGATCACCATTCCCGGCGACAAGCGCGGTTTCTTCGGCAAGATCTTCGGAAGGAAGGCGGCATGAACCTGTTTCGCTTCTTTTCCAAGGGCCAGTCGGCACCGGCCGCGCGTGAGCGGTTGCAGGTGCTGCTCGCCCACGAGCGCGCCGCCACCGGCGATATCGACCTCGTCAACAAGCTGCGCGACGAAATCCTGAAGGCGATTTCCAAGCATATGCAGGTCGATGACGAGAAGGTTTCGATCAAGATGGAACGCGGGCCGCAAGTCTCGACGCTCGCCGTCGACATCGAGATCCCGTTCGACGCCGGCAAGAAGGCCGCCTGATCGACCACAGTTTCAATCGCCGCACCCTCCAGGATGCGGTGTCGGGCAACCCCGAAGAAGGACCACAACCCGGACCATCGGCCGTTTTGACAAGGCCGGATGCCGCATTCTTAAACCACTGAAAAGGAGATTGTCATGAGCCGTTTAGCGTTGCTGGAGAGACTGAAAGTCGCCCAGAAGATGCCCAAGTATCAGGGCCGTGACATCACCACGATCAGCGCCATCCTCTCCAATCAGGCGCTGACACGGCATGTGGAAGTCTGTGAGCAAGGGGCCGGAATTGTGCACCAGCCTTCGGGCAATCCCGTCCAGCATCAGGCTTGAAACCGAAACAACCCCGCTCCGGCGGGGTTGTTTGTTTCAGACACCCAGATCCGCCGCCAGAGCGCGCACGTCGGCGACGTAGCGTTTCAACCGGGTGGCATTGTCGGCAAGCTCCGGGCGGGCGGCGGCCCAGCCGATATAGGTGAGCGCGCGCAGGAGCAGGAAAAGCGGTAAATGCGCGAAATCCGCCTCGGCCTGCGGCCGGATGGCGGCGTAGCCTTCAAGCAGCGACTGCCGCAGCGCCGGATAGGATGGTTCGCGCCGATTGCGCAGCAGCGCCGTCGCCAAATCGAACAGGCGGAAACCGAAGCCGCAATCGTCGAAATCGATGAAGGCGACAGCCCCTTTGCGCACGAATATGTTCTCGCGCACGATGTCGGCATGGATCAGGCCGTAGTCGAGGCCGGGGGCGATGGCCGCAAGGCGCGCGGTCAGCGTTTCGCGCAGGGCCGTCAGATAGGCCTGGTCTTCCGCCGGCAGCACCGCGCAGTCCCAGAACCGCCCCCAGAATGGCGCCTCGCCGAGCAGACCGTCGGCATGCCAGGCCGGGCGCTCGAAACCCACCGGCTGGCGGAAGGCATCGGCCGCACCATGAAGCAGCGCGAGTTCCCGGCCGATGGAGCGGAAGATCGCCTGGAGGTTACGGCCGTCCTGCACCAAGGGAACGCCGGTTTCACCCAGCGGCTCGCCATCGATCCAGCCGATGAGGTCCGCATAATAGGGGCCGTCGCCGAAGGCGACGAGCAGGGCACCGTTCGCGGAAGGGATCGGCTGCGGCACGGCAAGGCCCCGGTCGCGCAGATACGCCATGAAGGCGAGTTCCGAGGCAAGGGCCGCCTGGGAATGATAGGCCGGGCGGTGCAGGCGAAGGGCCGCCGGATCGCCCCAGGCGAGCTTCACCTTGAACACCGCGTTTTCGCGGTACTTGATCAGTTCCGGCACCTGCTCCGGCAGATCCCAATGGGCAAGGGCGGCAATGGCCCGCTGCGTCAGCATCTCCTTCATGCCGCCCATCGGTTCAGAGCCCGCCCAGCACGTCGTCGAGGGTCGACAGCATCAGGTCTGCATTGTCCTTCGAGAAGGGCATGGGCGGGCGGATCTTCGTGGCATTCTGATGAATGCCGAGCTTGCCCATCAGCACTCCGCGCTCGCGCATGCCGTTGATGACGCGCGTGGCGATGTCGGAGGCCGGCGTCTTCTCCGCCCGGTCGAGCACCAGTTCGGCGCCGAAGAACAGGCCGGAGCCGCGCACATTGCCGATCAGCGCGTGCTTTTCCGCAAGCTTTTGCAGGCCCTGCCGGGCATAGGCGCCCACATCGAGCGCATTCGCCTGAAGCTTCTCGTCTTCCAGCACATCGAGAACGGCCATGGCCGCCGCGCAGGAAACCGGGTTTCCGCCGAAGGTGTTGAAGTAGCGAAACGCCTTGCGGAAGGCATTCAAGGTCTCGGAATTCGCAACGACGCCACCGACCGGATGGCCGTTGCCCATCGGTTTGCCGAGCGTGACGACATCGGCAACGATGCCCGCCTTCTGGTGGCCCCACATATGGGTGCCGGTGCGGCCGAAGCCAGGCTGCACCTCGTCGCAGATGACGAGGCCGCCGGCCTTGCGCACCGCCGCCACGGCGGGTGCCAGAAAGTTTTCCGGCAAGTCGGGAAAACCCTCATTGGCGAAGAAGGGATCGATGATTAGCGCGGAAAAGCCGAAGGAGCTCTCCTGCAGGGAGGCGATGGCCTCCTCCACCTTCGCCGCCCAGGCCTTTGCGAAAGCCTGACCGCCCTCGCCGCCCAGCGGGCGGTAGGCATCGGGCGCCGGCACGTGGCGGACATGGCCGCCATAGCCGCCGACCGGCGGCATGCGGGTCGAAAGCTGCGACACCGCCGTCGTGTTGCCGTGATAGGTGAAGTCCGTGGCGATGACGCCCGTCTTGCCGGTCACGGCCTGCGCCATGCGCAGCGCGACATCGTTCGCCTCGCTGCCGGTACAGGTCAGGATCGCGGTATCGAGGCTCTCGTCGAAGGTCGCTGTCAGACGCTCGACATAGTCGAGGATGCCCTCATGCAGGTAGCGGGTGTGGGTGTTGAGCGTCGAGGCCTGCCGGCAGATCGCCTCCACCACGCGCGGGTGGCAATGGCCGACATGCGGCACGTTGTTATAGCAATCGAGATATTTCTTCCCGTCCGCATCCCACAGCCAGACACCCTCACCCTTCACGAGATGGACCGGATCCTCGTAAAAGAGCGACATGTTGCGGCCCAGCAGTTTTTCGCGCCGCGCGCGCAGAGCCTCCTCGCCCGCCATCTTACTTGCCTTCCGCCGCGGTGAGGCCTTCGTCCAGCGCCGAGACGATCTTCTGCACGTCGGCGGCAGTGATGATGAGCGGCGGCGAGATGATGACGTTGGAACCCGAGGTGCGGACCATGACGCCGGCCTCGTAAGCGGTGTCATAGACCTTCTGCACCACGTCCTTGGCGGCACCGCTCTTCTTGGCGCGATCCGAAACGAGTTCCAGCGCCGCCATCAGGCCCAGGCCTCTGACATCGCCGACCAGCTCGTGTTTCGCCTTCAGGCCTTCCAGGCCGGCCATCAGCTCGACGCCGCGGGCGGCGGCATTGGCGGCCGTGTTGACCTTGGCGGTTTCCTTGAGCGTCGCAAGCGCGGCGGCGGCACCGACCGGATGGCCGGAATAGGTGTAGCCGTGGCCGATGGAACCGAAACTGTCCTTGTTGCTTTCGAAAGCCGTCGCGACCTTGTCGGAAATCATCACGGCACCGAAGGGGAAGTAGCCGTTGGTGATGGCCTTGGCGGTCGTCATCATGTCGGGCTTGACGCCCCAGCCGCGCGAGCCGGTCCAGGCGCCGGTACGACCGAAGGCGGTGATGACCTCGTCGGCGATCAGCAGGATGCCGTGCTTGTCGCAGATGGCGCGCATCAGCGGCATGAAGGTCTCATGCGGCACGATCACGCCGCCGGCACCCAGCACCGGCTCCATGATGAAGGCGGCGATCGTATCGGCGCCCTGGAAGGCCACCTCGTCCTCGAACTGGCGGGCGATGGCCTGCGCGATTTCGGCCGGATCGCTCGTATTGAAGGGGTTGCGATAGGGAAACGGCGCGGCGAGATGGAAGACGCCGGGCAGCAGCGGCTCGTAGTTGCGGCGGAAATTCGCATTGCCGTTGACCGAGGCGCCGCCGAAATGCGTGCCGTGATAGCCCTTCTTCAGCGCCACGAATTTCGTGCGTTCCGGCTGGCCGTTGATCTTGTGGTACTGGCGGGCGAGGCGCAGCGCCGTCTCCACCGAATCCGAACCGCCTGACGTGAAGAAGGAGCGCGTGAGGCCGTCTTCCTTGAAGAATTCGGCAAGCTCGTAGGACAGCTCGATCAGCGGCGAATTGGTCGTGCCGCGGAAGGTGGAATAGTAGGGCAGCGCGTCGAGCTGGTCGCGGATCGCCTGCTTCACCGGCTCGCAGGAATAGCCGAGATTGACGTTCCACAGGCCGCCGACGGCATCCAGCACCGTCTTGCCGTGGATATCCACCACCTCGACGCCCGCGCCGCCATTGATGATGCGCGGCGGCTTGGCCTGCATTTCGGCGGGATGCGCCATGGGGTGCCAGAGATGGCGGGCGTTGTTCTCGATCAGAAAGTTGGAATCGCGCATGGGGATATCCTTTCAGAGTCCAAGCATTGTCAGCGCCTGCGCATAGGATTGCGCGGGCTGGAGCACGTCGAAATGCACATAGGGAAGGTTCACGGCAGCCGCGCCCTCGATGTTCTTCAACTGGTCGTCGACGAACACACAGTCGGCGCGGTCGATGCCGACCTCGGCGATCACCTGTTCATAGGCGCGCGGATCGGGCTTCAGGATCTTGGTGTAGGTGGCGTCGACGATGACGTCGAACAGCCCGATCAGCGGGAAGCGCTTGCGGAATTCGACGCCGTAGAACAGGTCGAGCTCGTTGGAGAGGATGGCGAGTTTCAGGCCGGCCTCCTTCGCTTTCAGGATCGCGTCGCGCGCTTCCGGGCGCAGCACCAGTTCGGCATCCGCGCCGCGGGCGCGCTGCACGAAGGTCTTCATATCCGTCCAGTCTTCGCCCAGCATCGCGCCAACCTCGCGGGTGCGCGTCATCCAGTAGTCGCGCTCGGTGATCTCGCGCGCCTGCATCGACACCCAGAGCGGATCGGTCGAGGGATCGAACGGGCCACGCCAGGTCAGCGTGCCCGCCGGAAGACCCAGGGCGCGCTCGGTGATGTCATGCGTCTCGAACAGCGTGCGGGTGACCACACCACCGAAATCGAGGATCAGCGCCTTGCTCATGCAAACCGGCCTTTTTTTACGATGCCCTCGGCGACCCAGCGGTCGAAGACTTCCAGAGCTTTCACCGCAAAGTCCGGGGCGTTGATATGCGTATCCACCTCCTCGAAGGTGACGCTTGCCGGCATGGCCTTGCGCATCGCGTCGACAAAGGCCTCGAGCGCTGCGGGCTCGTGCAGCGGCTCGCCCTCCTGGTCCCATTCCTGAATGCCCTGCGTCGGCAGGAGGAAGGCGACCGGGGCCACGGCGGCCGCCATCTTGTCCGCGACGACGCGGGCGACATCGCGGCGCTGCTCCGGCGAGACGGTGACGGAGGCGATCAGCCGGTTGTGGGCGTGATAGGGACGGCCGGCGAAGCGTACGGGCGTGTCCTGCCAGGCGGGCATGTCCACCATATCGACGGCGCCGGGCGCGACGATCTGCGGGATGCCGGCGCGGCCGGCATTTTCCAGGCGATCCGGGCCCGACGTGACGACAGAGCCGTTTTCCGCATTGGTGACTTCCTGGATGCAGAAATCGAAGACGGCGGCAAAGCCCCGGTCGGCGGCCACAGCCTCATAGGCGCGGCCACCCATGCCGGTGGAATGGAAGACGGCGACATCATAGCCGCGTTTTTCCAGCTCGGGCTTCAGGAATTTCATATATTTGAGGCAGGAGGAGCCGAGCGAGGTCATGCCGATCAGCGGCCGCGCACGATCCGGCCGTTCGGCTGCCTTCGCCGCGCCGACGACCGCGCCGCAGGCCTGCGACAGCACCGCCCGGCAGATCGGGTTCAGCCCGTATAGCCCGCCGGCCCACAGGATCATCATCAGGTCGGGCGCGATACGCTCCGGCGGCAGGAGATGGGAATAGGCGATGGTCGAGACGATGAACTTCGGCACGCCGAGCGGCAGCACGGCGGCGACGTCGAGCGCAAGATCCGTGCCGAGCGAACCGCCGAGCGCGATCATGCCGTCGACCTCGCCGGCCTCCGAGAGCCCGCGCACCAGCGCGGCAGCGCCCTTCGCCATCAGGGACATCGCAGTGTTTTCGTCGCCACTGTCGATGATGGTCTGAATGCTCGTGCCCGCGGCCTCTGCGATGTCATGCTTGGAATGGGCCGGCGCATAGGGCGGCTCGCCGAGAACGCTCACATCGACCATGACGGGAACGCCGCCGGCAGAGCCGATGACCTCGGCCATGAACAGCAGTTCCTCGCTCTTGGTGTCGCCGGTACCGATCACCAGAATCTTCGGCGGACGGGCGCTCAGGCTCATCAACCATTCCTCCTCGTTTTAGTCGGGCGGAGCATCCACTTTCCGGCGTCGAACCCGATCCCGCAAGCCCCGTCCCTCCGACGGCAGCCTGCGAATTACTTAACATGAGAATTAATCTGGCAGGAAGAATCTCGCTTGGCAAGTCCATATTTTGAAGCGTCGGTTCATATAATAAACCTTAATCACTCACCGCGTTGCGGCCGGTTGGCGACGGGCGCCTGCCCCACGCTTCCGCTTGACAGCGTCAGCATATTTTTAACATGTTAAATAACGCCATATTCAAGCCGGGCATTGCAATTGCGCATCCGACCGCCGAGAAAGGCAACCGGACAGGGGAGTGAGACATGGACAGCGAAGAATTCCGTCAATGGTCGCGAACGGTGGCCGATTGGGGTGCGGACTACCGTGCAGGCCTGCGTGAGCGGCCGGTCCGCGCGCAGACCAAGCCTGGCGACATTTTCGGGCAGATTGCCGAGGCCGCGCCCGAGGCCGGCGAGGCGATGGAGGCGATCTTCGCCGATTTCGAGCGCATCATTCCCGATGGCCTCACCCATTGGCAGCATCCGCGCTTCTTCGCATATTTCCCGGCCAATGCCGCACCGGTCTCGGTGATCGCCGATTACCTCGTCACCTCGGTCGCCGCGCAATGCATGCTGTGGCAGACGTCCCCCGCCGCTACCGAACTGGAAACCCGCGTCGTCGACTGGCTGCGCCAGGCGATGGGCCTGCCGGACGGCTTTGCCGGCGTCATCCAGGATTCCGCCTCCACCGCGACGCTTGCCGCCGTCCTCGTGATGCGCGAGAAGGCGCTCGGCTGGAAGGGCAACAGCGAGGGGCTTGCCGCGCACAAGGCCGTGCGCGTCTATGCCTCCAAGCAGGTGCATACCTCCATCGACCGGGCGATCTGGATTGCCGGCATCGGCGAGGCGAACCTCGTGCGTATCCCGACCAAGGGCCCGCTCAACGGCATGGATCCGGAAGCGCTCGACGCCGCCATCAAGGCCGATCTGGCCGCCGGCCACATTCCGGCCGGCGTCATCGCCTGCACCGGCGGCACCTCGATCGGTGCCTGCGACCCGATCCGCGACGTCGCGACCGTCGTCAAGGCGCATGGCCTCTATCTGCATGTCGATGCCGCCTGGGCGGGTTCCGCGATGATCTGCCCGGAATTCCGCACGCTCTGGGACGGCGTCGAAGAGGCCGATTCGATCGTCTTCAACCCGCACAAATGGCTCGGCGCCAATTTCGACTGCTCGGTGCAGTTCATCAGGAGCCCCGCGGATCAGGTGCGCACGCTCGCCATCCAGCCGGAATATCTCAAGACCCACGGCCATGACGGCATCATCAACTATTCCGAATGGTCTGTGCCGCTCGGCCGCCGCTTCCGCGCGCTGAAACTCTGGTTCCTGATGCGCTATCACGGGCTGGAAGGCCTGCGCACGATGATCCGCAACCATGTCGCCTGGTCAGAGGAACTGGCGGAGCGCCTGTCGAAGGAGCCGGATTTCGAGATCGTCAGCGCGCCGGTTCTGTCGCTGTTCTCGTTTCGCCACACGGGCGGCGCGGATGACGATCAGCACAATATCGCGCTCACCAATGCCATCAACGACGACGGCCGCATCTATCTGACGCAGACACGCGTGGACGGGCGCATCGCCATCCGCTTCCAGGCCGGACAGTTCGAGATGACACACGATGATGCGGATACGGCTTTCACCGTGATCACCGAGATCGCCCGCGCAATGAAATGAAACGATAGAGTCTGTCAGGTTCATTTTGAACCTGACAGACTCTAGATTCTTTTGTTTTCGTTTGTCTTCGGGAAAATCGGTTCCCACTTTTCCCTGACAAACTCTAGCGGCGGGGTTATTCCTCGCCGCCCGCCTTGCCCTCGAGCTTGAGGGCGGCCAGTTCTTCCAGCATGTCGAGCAGTTGCTCGATCCGCTCGCCGCCGAAGCGCGCATCGAGATCTGCGTAGACGCGGCGCGAATCCGGCATCACCTCATCGATGACCGCCTGCCCCGCCGCCTCGAGCCGAAGCAGCACACGACGGCCGTCGGCCTTGTCCTTGTGACGGCTGATGAAGCCGCGTTCTTCCAGCGAGCGCAGCATGCGCGTGAGGCTCGGCGCCAGGATGAAGGCTTTCTCCGCCACTTCCGTCGCATCGAGCAGGCCAGCATCCGACAGCGTGCGCAGCACGCGCCATTGCTGCTCGGTCACATCGTGATCGGCGAGAATCGGCCGGAAATGGCTCATGACGGCTTCGCGCGCCTTGAGAAGGCCGATTGCCAGCGACCGCCGGCGTTCGCGCCGCGGCTTGTCCGTCGTGTTGGGGTTGGTCATGTCCACCGAGGCATCCTTCGTCATTCTGCCTCTATCCGCGATTTTTAAAGTTCGCGCAATCGCAAGCCCGCATAGGCCAGGACGAACGGGTCGATTGCCGCCGGGCGCCATGCTACGGTCCGCCACCACGTCAGCTTCTCGAAAGTGCAGTCCTCATGACCCAAGCCTATGTCTTCACCCCCGCCCCGGTCCCCACCCTGCCGGTCGAAGGCAGCACAGAACTCTTTCCGGTGCACCGCATCTATTGCGTCGGGCGCAACTTCGCCGATCACGCCATCGAGATGGGCCATGACCCGGACAAGGAGCCGCCGTTCTTCTTCCAGAAGAACCCCGACACAGTGGTGGCGCCCGCCGACGGTTTCCCCTACCCCTCAGCCAGCGCGGACGTTCATCACGAAATCGAGCTGGTCGTCGCGCTCAAAAGCGGCGGCAGCGACATTCCGGTTGAAAAGGCGCTCGACTGCGTCTTCGGCTATGCCATCGGCCTCGACATGACGCGGCGCGATCTCCAGGCGGAAGCCAAGAAACACGGCCGCCCCTGGGAGGTCGCCAAGGCCTTCGAAAAATCCGCGCCCTGCGGCCGGTTGCATGCCGCAAACGATGTCGGGCACCTAACGGAAGGCGCAATCCGCCTTTCGATCAACGGCGCGCTGCGCCAGGACGGCAATCTCAACCAGATGATCTGGAAGGTGCCGGAGATGATCGCCTACCTCTCCCGCCTCTTCACGCTGCAGCCCGGCGACCTGATCTTCTCCGGCACGCCGGCCGGCGTCGGGGCCGTGCAGCGGGGCGATGTGATGCGCGGCGAAATCGACGGGCTCGGGGCGATCTCGGTCACCGTTCTCTGAGCACGCGCCATTCGAGCACTTTTTACCAGCGCTTTTTACCGTCGGCGACGGCTTGGCCATTCCCGCGTCGATCCCTAACCGCGTCTTGAGAAGATTTTACCGCTTCGTTATACCGGCAACACACGGCATTCACGCCGTTATCGCCGTCGGGGCGGGTTTTTCGCACGTTATGCCGAAGTAAAAATTTACTGAAAGCGATTTCGATTTTCCCGGATCCGTGCCACATTGCGGCGAGCAAGGAACGGAATGTCGGGATGGTGACGATCAAGGAAATCGCCAAGGCCGTCGGGGTCTCCTCCGCCACGGTCTCGCGCGTTTTGAATTACGACCCGGCTTTGTCGATCTCGCCCGTCAAGCGGCAGGCGATCATCGAGACGGCCGAGGCGCTCAATTACGAGACGCCGCGCAATCGCAACAAGGCGAACGGCCCCGTCGCGCCGAGCCTGCTCACCAAGCTCGTCATCGTGCATTTCCTGGAGCCGTCGGACGAGATCGCGGATCCCTATTATGTCGGCGTGCGTCTCGGCATCGAAACACGCTGCCGCGACCTCAAGACGGAGATCGTGAAGGTCTTCCATTCCGACGACCTGCCGGAGGCTTCGCTGCTCGAAAGCGCCTCCGGGGTCATCGTCATCGGCAAACATTCCGATCATGAAATCGCCTGGCTCAGGCAGCATGCCCGCCATGTCGTCTTCGCCGATTTCGACCCGAAGAGCGATCACCTCGACAGCGTCTTTTCCGATGTCGGGCTCGCCACGCAGAAGATCCTCGATTCCCTGAAATCCAGCGGCTACAAGCGCATCGGCTTCATCGGCAGCCATGAGAGCCTGAACGGCAGCGTGCAGCATTTCGCGGAAAAGCGATGCGTCGCCTTCATCGATTGGCAGAAGAAGAACGGCACCTTCGACCCGGACCTTCTGGTGCTCGCCGACTGTTCGAACGGCCAAAGCCTCCGCCTCGACACCGGCTACCGCCTGGCGCAGGATCTGCTTGCGCTGGCGGAACGGCCCGACGTCATCGTCACCTCGAACGACAATATGGCGATCGGCGCCTATCGGGCGCTGCAGGAAGCCGGCCTCTCGATCCCAAAGGACATCGCCGTCATCTCCTTCAACGACATCCCCGTCGCGCAGTTCCTGACCCCCCCGCTCACCACCGTGCGCATTCACGGCGAGCACATCGGCGAGACGGCGGTCGATCTTCTGCTCGAGCGCCTGTCCGGGCGCAGCTATGGCAAGCAGGTTCGCATCGCCACCGAGTTGATCTGGCGTGACAGCTGCCGCAAGCCCTTGGATTTATAATATTTTTAAAACGCCTTCGCAGGCGCAATAAATATTTACTAAATTTTCCTTGCGCGTTTCCTGAAATTCGGTAAATCTTCCCTTCGACGGCAGGAGAGGAGATCCCTGCCGCATAGGTTTCTTGGGAGGAAACGATGAACAAGACGATTCTGTCGCGCCTTGCCGCCGGCCTGTTTGCCGGCGCGAGCCTCTTGGCATCCACGGCGGCCTTTGCTGGCGAAGTCACCGTCTGGTGCTGGGACCCGAATTTCAACGTCGCCATCATGAAGGAAGCTGCCGCGCGCTACACCGCGAAGCATCCCGACACCACGTTCAACATCGTCGATTTCGCCAAGGCCGATGTCGAGCAGAAGCTCCAGACAGGCCTGTCCTCCGGCACTACGGACGCCTTGCCCGATATCGTGCTGATCGAAGACTACGGCGCGCAAAAATACCTCCAGTCCTTCCCCGGCGCCTTCGCCGAACTGTCGAGCAAGATCGATTTCTCCGGCTTCGCACCCTACAAGGTCGAGCTGATGACGGTCGACGGCACCGTCTACGGCATGCCCTTCGATTCCGGCGTCACAGGCCTCTACTATCGCAAGGACTATCTCGAACAGTCTGGTTTCAAGCCCGAGGACATGCAGGACCTGACCTGGGACCGCTTCATCGAGATCGGCAAGGCGGTCGAAGCCAAGACCGGCAAAAAGATGCTCGGCCTCGACATCAACGATGCCGGCTTCATCCGCATCCTGATGCAATCGGCCGGCGGCTGGTATTTCGACAAGGACGGCAATCTCTCGATCGCCGACAATGCCGCGCTGAAGGCCGCCCTCGAAACCGAGCAGAAGATCCTGCAGGCCAACATCCACAAACCGGCCGCCGGCTGGACGGAATGGGTCAACACCTTCACCTCGGGCGATGTCGCGACCGTCACGACGGGCGTGTGGATCACCGGCACCGTCAAGGCGCAGGCCGACCAGAGCGGCAAATGGGGCGTCGCCCCCATTCCGAAGCTCAACGTCGAGGGCGCAACCCACGCCTCCAACCTCGGCGGTTCCAGCTGGTACGTCACGGCGGGCTCGGCCGAGAAGGACGAGGCGATCGACTTCCTGAACGAGGTCTATGCCAAGGACGTCGACTTTTACCAGAAGATCCTGGCGGATCGCGGTGCCGTCGGCTCGCTGCTCGCCGCCCGCA
>NZ_JBLZPH010000050.1:0-257 GCF_049199205.1 Shinella sp. M31
GTGTGAGCTCAAGCCGAGGCGCGACTTGCGGGCTCGTTGATCCTATCCTCCCGATCGCACCTGCGCGAGCAGCTTCTGGCGGAAGACCTCGGCCGGTGTCTTGTAGCCGAGGCACTTGCGTGGCGTCGTGTTCAGCCGGTCGCAGATTTCCTTCAGGTCCTGTTCGCTGATCGAGAGCGGATCGATATCCCTCGAAAGCCATTTCCTGGCCCGTCCGTTCGTGTTCTCGACGGTGCCCTTCTGCCAGGGTGATTGCG
>NZ_JBLZPH010000051.1:0-8578 GCF_049199205.1 Shinella sp. M31
GTCCAGTTTCCCTGTTTGGCAGGGCTTGTCGGCTCGAAATTCCGCATCGCCTCGACGAGGAGAAGAGCGTCCTCACGTTTTTGGTTCACGTTTGTTGCATGGAGAAGTTGCAGGAGGCGCCCTCGGTCGTCTTTCTCGAACGCTGCTTTTACGATCGCGGACCAGGTTCGGTCCTTGTAGAACAGCGCGTCGGCAACCGTGCGCAGGCGTGATATGTCAGACGTTGCAACGACGTCCAGCGTCTGCAGCCGGTCCAGCGTTGCATCGACATTGACAAGGGGAAGCGTCAGCGCGGGGTAACCCAATTCGGCTGGACCATGCAACAGGGCGACGTCTGCATCATCAAGCCGGCGGCCGGTTGCATAATCCTCATAGATGCGGCCGATCCCGATCATGCCGAAGGCGTCGCATTCAGCCGCGCGCAAGGCGCCCATGCTGGCGGCACCAAGGACGGACACACCCTCACCGAGCGCATAGAGGATCTCCTTATGCCAGACAGGCGCAACATGTTCGAAATTGCCGTCGATGATGCCAATGACTGTTGCGCCCGCCCGCACGGCCGCCAACACGTCGCCATGCGCTGCGGGCGGCAGCACCTGAATGGCGTCACCGCACATGGCAGTTGCATCGGGAAGGCTTGGGCCGACGAAAAGGATTTTTTTCATGTGGACCCGAACAGCATGATTGAGAGTGCACGCGAGCCAACCGTGTGCCGGCGCGTGCCCTCGGGATTTTCAAGCCCGGGCACGACGACCTTCACCACCGAAATTGGCAGGGTGGTATCGCCGAGCGGCACCGCGATGACAGGCGTAATGCCGGCCTGCGCCAGTTTTTCGAGGCAGTAAGCGAGCAAGTCCGTCGCATTGCCTTGCGGCGACGGACGGGCTTTGGCGGGACCAGGCTGGGCACCGAACAAGGCGAGTGTTTCCGGTGCCAGCGGTCGCGTGAAGGTGTCGGCAAAAAGATCATCGCGGGCGCCGCTGATATAGGTCAGGCGCGATTGGGCGACTTCCGTGAGCGCGCGGATGATGGCCCGTATCGCGACCGGATGCGTGCCATAGCCGATCGTCGCGTCGTGGAAGAGCGGTTGCTGCTTTCCGGCGAGGCCCTCGTTACCAAGCACGGCGGCATAGGTGGGAACGGCGAGGTCGCTGGTGATATCGAAGAGTTTCAGGTCAAGCCCGGCATCGCGGATGCGCCCGACGAGATCGGCGGCAACGGGGTCGTTGATGGCGGCGGGATCGATGGCGCAGGCAAGGCGTTTGGCACGCGGCAGCAGGCGCCAGAGCCGGTCGGCATCCCGCTCGATGCGCTCGAGCAGACCATGCAGGATCGCCTCGGATAGGGAATTGCCGGAGGCCAGGCCGTCGGAGGATTGCCAGAAGCGCGGCGCCGGGTTCGTCCGGTCAAGGCAGACCGCCTCTCGCGGTACGAAGACGCGTGCGCCGCTCACGACGTCATGGCCGGCAAGCCAGTCGATCTCTTCGCTCTCTTCTATGAAGGGCTGGCCGGCAGCAACGAAAATATCGAGCGGCAGTCCCATGTCGCCGGCTGCCGCCAAGGCATGGCGCGTAGTTTTCCGAGCGGGCACGAGCGGATCGCCGGCAATCGACCGCTCGAGCGCCTCCATGGCAGCAGAAACCCGGGCATCGATATCAGTAACGCCCTTGCCCTGGTTGATGACGATGGAGCGTGCATTCGGGCTGACGGCATTCCACACGGGAATACCGAGCCGATCAAGGCCCGTCAGGCGGGAAAGACGCGTGATGCCGAACCGAGGCAGCAAGGTCTCGATCCGGCTCCAGGTTTCGTCGGGGCCGCAAATGCGGTCCGAATAGGCTGTCACAGGATGAGCCGGAAACGGCTCACTTGTCCATGTATCCGCCGTCTGCATCCATGTAACCGCCACCGGCATCCATATATCCGCCTGATGCGGCATCTGCAGATGTCGCAAGCACCGCAAGGTTGACACCCTTGGTGACGGTCGCACCTGCTTTGCGTAGGTCATCGGCGTCCTTCAGTGCGCCGGTGGAGGGCGCTGGGAGGGCCGTCACGGTGCCTGCACTGAAGTCTACGACCCAAAGGCCTTCTTCACCTTGTAAGCCCAGCACAGCTATATTTGCCATATTGCAATCCCTTTCTGCGGAACGTTTTTATCAAAAACCAGCCTTCTTCAACCCTTCATAATAATGCTGGCGCTGCCATTCCTCCTTGAAAGGAACGATTGCCATCCAGCTTTCCAGATCGAAGTTAGGGTGCACATTGTATGTGCGACGGACAAACTGCCGTGCCTTCCTGGCATCGCCAAGCATGCCGCAGCTTGCCGCAGCAAGCCGATCAGCGGGTGCTCGATCCTTCATGCGGGCTATGTAATCAAGCGCCTGTTCGTAGAGGCCTATCGAATAGCTTGCACCAGCGGCAATCCAGAAATAATCGTCCGGCGGCAAAGGATTGAGGTCGATTGCCCGCTGTATTTTTTTTATGCCAAGATCCGGGCGAGAACCTTGCACGAGCGTGTCGGCATAGCTGGCAACGGCGTTTGCATGATTCGGGCCGAGTGTTTCGGCTCGTTCCAAGTGCTCGGCGCTCTCATCGAACTGACGGGCATAGAGCTTCGCAACGCCAAGCTCGCGATAGGCGGAGGGGAGATAGCTATCTGTGCGGACGGCTTTTTCTGCCTGCTGTTCGGCTTTCTTCAAGAGGTCCGCATCACCGCGTGCCGTGACGAGCCACTCAAGAAAGTAGCTGCGTGAAAGCCCACCCATTGCCGGTGCAAAATCAGATTTCAGTTGAAGGGCGTCACGGAAACTCCTGCGGGCCCGGCGAATATCACGCAGGTCGAGCTTTTTCAGGAGGCTCTGGCCCGTTAGGAAGCTCCGATAGGCATTGGCGTCGCCCTCGTAGTCACCGCGCACGAGTTCGTTGCGTTCGATCTCGGTCGCGATCGCGCCGGCAATCTGATGGGCGATCATCTGGCGCGACCGGGCGAGGCCCTCTGCGGTCAGTGGGAAGCGGTCGGCCCAGATGACCTCGTCGCTGCCGAAGAAGATCAGCTGGGCAAAGAGCGTATGGCCGTCGCCTTCGTCGCGCAGCCTGGTTTCGAGGATGTAGCTGATCTGGTGGCGTTCGTAGGTCGCGGCGCGGTCGGTCTGGAGCGAGATTTGGGCTGCGGTGTGCGGCGCGATGATCGATATGGAGCGCAATGCACAGAGCCCGATCGTCACGTCCTCGATCAACGCTTCGGAGAAGCGCGCGGCGTTGCGGGCCGCAAGCGTGGTGACGGGCGGCAAAAGCACGACGCGCGGCGGGTTCTTGCGTGGGTGTGAAATCTCGTGTTCGTGCGGCGTCAGCAGCTGGATGGACGGCTGAAGCACCATCAGGGGCGCATGCGTGACTGGTCGCCCCGTCAATACGGTGCGGACCTCGTCGTCATCGGGGCTTCCTTCCAGAAGACGAAGGGCCGCGGCAGAGCGTACCTGCCGTGTCATACCGTTTTCGGCATTTCCGCTCAGCAGCGTGCTGCGCAAAAGCGCCATATGCGCCGTTCGCTGCAACGCGATCCAACTCGTCAGTACGCGATTGCCCGGCCTTGTATATTTCAGGAAATCCTCGCTCAGGAGGTCTGCCAAAGTATCGAGACGCGCGCCGTCGCGAACCTGCCCGACATCGCTTTCGACGGGCTCTGGTCCAAGCGCGACCGTGGTGTCGGTAAAGGTGAGGTAGGATCGGTCCAGTTCGCGCTGGCGTTTCTGAACGCGGGAGACAGTCTGCCGGAGATTGGCAAAGGCGCTGGCGCTGTGCTCTTCGTCCCAGAAGAGACTTGCAGCTTCCGCGCGCGGCATCTCGGTGATGCCACGCGTCAGGAGATAGCAGAGGATCAGGAGCGCCTTTTCGGGAAAGACGATGTCGTTGCTGCCCTCGTCGAGCAGGCGCAGATGACCGAACGTCTGCAGCCGTGCCGGCATTCTGGGCTCAGATCCGCAGTTCCGGTGCGTTTTCGGCGCGGTCACCGGCCGTATCGGCGGCACTTGCCTTGGAGAGCGCAGTCGCGAGCTGGATGATCGACTTACGCACGCCGGCATCCTCGATCTTCAGGAAGGCGCGGTTGAGGTCGAGGCCTTCCTTGGAAGAGACGAAGGTCGAGACGTCGCCTGTTTCATGTCCGGCGCCGGCGGCCGGTGAGGCGCTGTCGTCGTCCTGGAAGAAGAAGCTCGGCGGCACGCGAAACACGTCGGAGATCGCCTGCAGGCGGCTCGCGCTGATGCGGTTGGTGCCCTTTTCGTATTTCTGCACCTGCTGGAAGGTGACACCCAGCCGGTCGGCCAGCGCCTCCTGGCTCATGCCCACCATCAGCCTGCGCAGGCGGACGCGGGAACCGACGAAAACGTCGATCGGGTTCGGGACTTTCTTGTTCATGAGACTTTCTCCCCTTGGGACATGCCGGGGCATGGCGAGACACGATTATCGCCGCACTCTGCTTGAATCGCCAGACGGATGCAACTGCCGCGTCGCGTATTTAACCCCTACCGCGGCGTGAGGTCGCGTGTAGTCTATATGTCATAGTTTTGCGGTGCGCTGAGCGAAGCGATGAATTTTTTCGTGCGCTCACGCTCGGGTGCGGAGAAGATCGAGCGCGGCGGACCCTGTTCGACGATCACGCCGCCGTCGAGGAAAACGACGGCATCGGCGACGCGTGAGGCCAGGCGCAGATCATGCGTCGCCATGACCATGGTCGTGCCTTCGCGGGCGAGCCGGCTCAGCACTTCCACCACCTCCTCGGCAAGCTCCGGATCGAGCGCCGAGGTCGGCTCGTCGCAGAGCAGCACGCGCGGCGAGGGGGCGAGCGCGCGGGCAATGGCGACACGCTGCTGCTGGCCGCCGGAGAGCGTCGCCGGCCAGGCATCGGCCTTGTGCGCCATGCCGACCTTTTCAAGCAGTTCCAGCGCGCGGGCGCGCGCCTTGTCGGCGGGCCATTTCAAGACGGTGACGAGGCCTTCCATCACATTGGCGATAGCCGTCTGGTGCGGGAAGAGCTGGAAATTCTGGAAGACCATGCCGGTCTGCCGACGCAGCTTCTGCACCGCGTCCCAGCCGACCTTGCGGCCGGGCGCGAAGTCGATCTTCTCGTCGCCAAGCCTGATGGACCCCGAAGTCGGCGTCTCCAGAAGGTTGATGCAGCGCAGCAACGTGCTCTTGCCGCCGCCCGAGGGGCCGACGAGCGCCGTCACCGTGCCTTCCGCAAGGCTGAGGCTGATGTCACGCAGGACGTGATTGTCGCCGAAGCGTTTTTCGATGTGGCTGAGTTCGATCATGTGCGGGCCTCCAGGAAGCCGCCATAGCGGGCAAAGCGCTTCTCCAGCCGCACCTGCAGGGCCGAAAGCACGGAGCTCAGCGCCAGATAGATCAGCGCCGCCTCGATATAGAGGATCAGCGGCTCATATGTGGTGGCGACGATGCGCTGCGCGGTCTGGAAGAGCTCCGGCACGGTGACGGCGGCGGCAAGCGAGGTGTCCTTCACCAGCGAGATGAAGGTGTTCGACAGCGGCGGCACGGCGACGCGCGTCGCCTGCGGCAGGATGGTGCGGCGCATGGCCTGCGACCAGCTCATGCCGATCGAATAGGCGGCCTCCCACTGGCCGCGCGGCACGGACGAGATGACGGCGCGGATGATCTCGGACGTATAGGCGCCGACATTCAGCGTGAAGCCGATAAGCGCTGCCGGGAAGGCGTCGAGCAGGATGCCGACGCTCGGCAGGCCGTAGAAGATGACGAAGAGCTGCACGAGCAGCGGCGTGCCGCGGATCACCCAGACATAGAAGCGGGCGACGGCCACCAGAGGTTTCGGCCCGAACAGCCGTGCGATGGCTGTCAGCAGGCCAAGCGTCAGGCCCAGCACGAAGGACAGGAGGGTGAGCGGAATGGTGAAGACCAGCGCCGCCCACAGAAGGGGCGCAAGCGAATCCAGCATCAGTTGAAGCCACGGCGGCACGGGAAACCCTCCGAAATGCGGCTGGCCGGAGTGATCCCCGGCCAGTTGGTCGTTTCATCTATAGGACAGGAACGGGCCGCCGCGAAGCGGCCGCCTCGTGATTACTTCGAGACGTCCTGGCCGAAATACTTGTCGGAGATCGCCTTGTAGGTGCCGTCGGCCTTGATGTCGACGAGCGCCTTGTTGATCGCTTCCAGCAGTTCCGGCTCGCCCTTGCGGATGATGACGCCGGAATAGTCGGCGTTTTCCTGTTCGGCGGCGATCTTCACATTGGCGTCGGGCTTGTGCTTCTTGAAGTCGAGGAACGACAGGCTGTCGTTGATCGTGGCGTCGGCGCGGCCGGTCAGAACGAGCTGGATCGACTGGTCGAAGCCGTCGGTGCCGACGAGTTCTGCGCCTGCTTCCTGGGCGATCTTGCCGAAGTTGCTGGTCAGCGACTGGGCGGACTTCTTGCCCTTCAGGTCGGCGAAGCCCTTGATGCTGTCGTCGTCGGCGCGCACGATCAGCACGGCCTTGGAAGCGATGTAGGGCTCGGAGAAGTCATACTTCTGCTTGCGCGCCTCGGTGATGCCGACCTGGTTGATCACGGCGTCGTAGCGGTTGGCATCGAGGCCGGCGATCAGGCCGTCCCACTTGCCTTCGAGGAACTCGGCCTTGACGCCAAGCTTCTTGGCGATGGCTTCGCCGATCTCGACGTCGAAGCCGACCAGCTTGCCGTCGGTATCGTGGTAGGTGAAGGGCGCGTAGGTGCCTTCAGTGCCGATCTTCAGCGCACCGGCCGATTGGATAGCAGCGAGATTTTCACCGGCATGGGCGGGCGCGAGGATGGCGGCCTGGAGCGCTGCAGCGGCAGCGAGGGTCTTCAACCAGTTCATCGTGGGACTCCGTTTCTGGCTCGTGTTCGATGGCGGATCAATTGCAGAAATTCGTGCAAAACGGTGGGCAGAAAACTGCGAATAATTTGGGCAAATGGAAATATTCTTCTCACGCGTCCGGCCTTCACTGCGGTTAAAGCCGTGTTTTTCCTGCTTTTGCGAGCTTCGCGCAGGTTGCAGACGCATGCTGCATTTCCTGTTTTTAGGGTCTTGCCAACGGACAAAACAGCGACAATTGATTGTGCACCCAAAAAACAACAACGGGGAAGGACAACAAAATGGCAAACAAAATGATCGGTTTTCGTGCGGCACTTCTGGCCGGCGCGATCCTCATCGGCGCAAGCCCGGCACTCGCCGAGGCGGTGCTCCACCGCGGCAATGCCGGCGAGCCGCAGACGCTCGACCAGGCGCACACCTCCATCAATATCGAGGAATTCATCCTCAAGGATCTTTATGAGGGCCTGACGATCTATGACGCTGCCGGCAAGATCGTGCCCGGTGCGGCCGAAAGCTGGACCGTCTCCGACGACGGAACGGTCTACACGTTCAAGCTGCGCGAAAACGCCAAGTGGTCGGACGGCTCGCCGGTGACGGCGGAAGACTTCGCCTTCTCGTTCACCCGCGTGGAAGACCCGAAGACGGCGGCCGGTTACGCCAACATTCTCTACCCGATCAAGAATGCTGAAAAGGTCAACAAGGGAGAACTCGGTCTCGATCAGCTCGGCGTGAAGGCGGTGGACGCCAAGACCGTCGAAATCACGCTGGAGCGCCCGACGCCCTTCTTCCTCGAACTCTTGGCGCACCAGACGGCGCTGCCGGTCTCCAAGGCGAGCGTCGAGAAGAACGGCGCCGACTTCGTCAAGCCTGGCACGATGGTGTCGAACGGCGCCTTCAAGCTGGTCAGCCACGTTCCGAACGACAACCTCGTCGTCGAGAAGAATGCCGAGTATTGGGATGCCGCGAACGTCAAGCTCGACAAGGTGGTCTTCTACCCGATCGACGACCAGGCCGCATCCGTGCGCCGCTTCGAGGCCAAGGAAATGGACCTCGTCTACAATTTCTCCGCCGACCAGATCGAGCGCCTGAAGAAGAGCTATGGCGACGAGGTGCATGTCTCGCCGACGCTTGCCACTTACTACTACGCCTTCGACACCCGTCAGGAACCCTATAGCGACGTGCGCGTGCGCCGTGCGCTCTCCATGGCCGTCGACCGCGACTTCCTGGCCAAGGAAATCTATTCCGGCTCGCAGCTGCCGGCCTATTCCATGGTGCCTCCGGGCATCCAGGGCTACACGCCGGCGACCGCCGATTTCGGCGCCATGTCGCAGCTCGACCGTGAGGACGAGGCGCTCAAGCTGATGAAGGAAGCGGGCTATGGCGAAGGCGGCAAGCCGCTGAAGATCGAGATCCGCTACAACACCAACCCGAACCACGAGCGCGTGGCCACCGCCGTGGCCGACATGTGGAAGAACACCTTCGGCGCCGACGTCTCGATGGTGAACCTCGATGTGTCCTCGCACTACGCCTACCTGCAGGAAGGCGGCAAGTTCAACGTGGCGCGCGCCGGCTGGGTCGCCGACTATGCGGATCCGGAAAACTTCCTCGGTCTTAGCGTCAGCACCAACAAGACCTTCAACTACGGCCAGTTCAACAATGCCGAATACGACGCTCTGATGAAGAAGTCGTATGAAGAGCGCGATCCCGCGGCGCGCGC
>NZ_JBLZPH010000052.1:0-7510 GCF_049199205.1 Shinella sp. M31
CTTCGGTGCAGACGCCGGAGGAGACGACGAGGATGTCGTCACCTTCCGAGAGCGTGCGCAGCTTGTTGAATTCGAAAGGTGTCGAGAACAGGCGCGGCACCTCGCCACGCAGGATGCGGACATAGACCGGACCATCGACGCTGTCGGCGACCTCGAGCACGGTCTCGACTTCGGTGGCGTCGCCCGTTTCGAGGATCGTCATGTTCGGCACGGCGCGCAGCACCGCGATGTCCTCGATGGCCTGATGCGTGATGCCGCCCGGCGTGGTGATGCCGGGCAGAAAACCCATCAGCCGGACCTTGCGGTTGGAATAGGCGATTGAGTTGATCAGCTGGTCATAGGGCCGGCGATAGAGGAAGACCGAGAACGTATGGATGAACGGCCGGAAGCCCTGCATGGCAAGGCCGCCGGCAAAGGACAGCATGTTCTGCTCGGCCATGCCGAGTGACAGAAACTGCTCCGGATGCCGGTCGCGAAAACCGTCGACCTCGCAGGAGGAGGTGAGGTCGGCCGACAGGCAGAGGACTTCGGGACGCGCGGTGGCGAAGGCCTCGAAGGCTTTCGCATAGGGGCGGTTGACGATTTCGACCATGGTCAGGCCCCTTCCATCGCATTGAGATCGATGCCGAGTTCGACGGCGAGAGCGTCCCGCATCTCCAACCGCTCCTCCGCGCTCTTGAAACGCACATAGTGCAGGCGCGGGAAGCGCTTCTTCAGGAAATCCATGCCTTGATAGGGGGAGGTGTTGGCGAGGATGACGAGCGGCTTGCCGGGTTCGGCACTCTCAGCGGCTTCGCTGAGCGCGCCGAGATCATGGCCATCCACCGAGCGGCAGGTCACGCCGAAGGACGCGACGCGGGCGGCGAGATCGCCGAGATCGAGCACCGAGGACATGGCGCCGTCGCATTGCTGACGGTTCACATCGACGATGATGCGGATATTGTCGATCTTGTGATAGCTCATCGCCGCAAGGCATTCCCAGGTCTGGCCCTCCTGAAACTCGCCGTCCGACATATAGACCCAGACCTTGCCGGGCTCCTTCTTGCGCAGCCGCGCCCAGGCGACGCCCGAGGCCATGGAGAGGCCCTGCGCCAGCGAGCCGGTGGTCACTTCCATGCCGGGGCTGTGCTCGGCGCCGATCATCTCGACCGAGCCGCCGTCCTTGTTGAAATGGTCGAGCGCGTGCTCGTCCATGCGGCCGGTCTCGATGAGCGCGGAGTAGATGACGAGCGCATAATGGGCCGGCGAGATGAAGAAGCGGTCGTAATCCGGGCCGACAGGGCCGTGGTAACCGGCGCCGGTAAAGGCATCCGGATTGTGCGCCGAGGGCACGCCGCGGAAGGGCAGCGGCACCTTCGGCAGCGTCGGTTCGCCGAGCTTCAGCACCTCGTTATAGAGCAGCGCGAGGCTTTCGGCAGCCGAGCAGGCCTGGCTGAGATAACCGCCATTGTGCTTCATCGTGTGGAAGAACACGCGGCGTCGGATGCCGAGAGCGATCTCCTCGGTGGATTTCCGGTTAGACAGGCTCATCGTCTCAGCTCCGTTCCGGGAAGAGTGCCTTCAGGCCCTCGGGCGACGGCGTGGCGATGCCGCGCTCGGTGATGAGACCGGTGATGAGGCGGGCGGGCGTGACGTCGAAGGCGGGGTTGGCGGCGGGGCTGCCCTCAGGCGAGATGCGCACACTGGCAATCGAGCCGTCTGCGGCGCGGCCCTGCACGAAGCTCACCTCATCGGCGGTGCGCTCCTCGATCGGGATTTCCTTGATGCCGTCATGCACCGTCCAGTCGATGGTGGGCGAGGGCAGCGCGACATAGAAGGGCACGTCGTTGTCGCGCGCGGCAAGCGCCTTGAGGTAGGTGCCGATCTTGTTGCAGACGTCGCCGTTCGCCGTCGTGCGGTCCGTGCCGACGATCACCATGTCGATATCGCCATGCTGCATCAGGTGGCCGCCGGCATTGTCGACGATCAGCGTGTGCGGCACGCCATGGCCGTTCATCTCCCAGGCGGTGAGATAGGCGCCCTGGTTGCGGGGGCGGGTCTCGTCGACATAGACGTGGACGGGAATGCCCGCTTCGACGGCCATGTAGATCGGTGCCGTCGCCGTGCCGTAATCGACGGTCGCAAGCCAGCCGGCATTGCAATGGGTGAGGATGCGCACCGGCTCGCCCGGCTTCTTGCCCGCTGCGATCTCGCGGATGACGTCAAGGCCGTTGGCGCCGATAGCGCGGTTGAGCTCGACATCCTCTTCCGCGATCTCGGCGGCGCGCGCATAAGCGGCGGCAGCGCGTTCGGCGTCCGGCAGCGGGCGCAGATGATCGCGCATCGCATTCAGCGCCCAGCGCAGGTTAATGGCGGTCGGGCGGGTCTCGTTGAGTTCTTCCCAGACGGCATCGAGATGGGCGTCCGACGGATCGTTCGCCATAGCGATGGCGACGCCATAGGCCGCGGTGACGCCGATCAGCGGCGCGCCGCGCACCCACATGTCCCGGATGGCGACGGCGACATCGGCGACGGTCTTCAGTGTGACGACGCGGAATTCATGCGGCAGCCAGCGCTGGTCGATGATGTCGACGGCGCGGCCGTCCTCGTTCAGCCAGATCGTATGATAGTGGCGTTCTCCGACTTTCACGCGAGGATCTCCTTTTCAAGCCGCTCCACCGTTTCGCGGATATCGCGGAGGCCGTGGATGCGCTGCCGGTTGACGGCGAGGTGACGCCCGAACTTCAGCGCCTTGCTTTCGCAGGGCGCGCGGCGGTCGGGGTCGGCGATGGTTTCGAAATCGGCATTGTGGGCAAGGCCGAGGATGCGGCGGTGGATCTCGATGCCGGCGAAGCCGAGCATTTCGCGCCAGATTTCGTCGATGACGATATTGAGCGCCTGTTCGGCGGCAAGGGGGTCGTTGCGGTCCTCGAAGACGCTCGCTTGGTAGAGGATGCCCTTTCGCTCGGTGCGCCAGAGATGGGCAAATTCCGCACGGAAGGTTTCCCAGAGCGTATCGATCGTATCGAGCAGGTAGGCGCGCATGCTGTCGCGCGCGCCGGGGGAGGCCTCGTGGCCGGCCTGCGAGAAATAGCTCATCCAGAAATTGGCGATCAGCATGCCGACATCGAAGCTGATCGGACCGTAGAAGGCGAATTCCGGGTCGATGACGCGGGTCTCGTCATCGGTCACCATGACGGAACCGGTGTGCAGGTCGCCATGGCAGAGCGTTTCGGCCTTGGCCGAGAACAGGTGCTTCAGCCGCTGCGCCTCCACCTTGAGATCGCGGTCGGCGCGCAGCTCAGCGACGACGGGATCGAGCTGCGGCGTGGTGTGGCGGTTGAGCGCGGCCTCGAAATAGGGATCGGAGAAGACGAGGTTTTCTGAGATGTCGCACAGCTCGACATTGTCGGAAAACAGCGCGACATCCGCCTTCTTCTCGCGCGTCACCATGGAAAGGTCGGAGCCGCGGAACAGCGTGCGGGCGACGAAGAGGCCAAGGTCGCGGCCGATCTTCGGCAACTCTCGGCCATCGATCAGCGCGCGGCGCAGGATGACATGCGGCGTCAGGAATTCCATGACGATGATGGCCTGCGCCTCATCGAAGAACAGGATGTCAGGCACCATGCCGGGGTCGCGCGCGCCCTGGCGCTTCAGCGCGTGATATTCGAAGAACGAGCGCTTGAGCGGCAGCGGCCAGCTTTCGCCGACGAGGCGCACATAGGGCAGCGCCTGCTTGACGATGACGGCACCCGTTTCGCCCGTGACGATGAAGACCAGATTGAGGTTGCCGTCGCCGACTTCCTTCACCGTCCAGCGCGACGTATCGCTGCCGATCCTCTCGGTGAGGGCGGCGTTGCCGCCAAGCCTTTCCGGCAATGTCTCGGCGCTTAGCGCTTCGAAGACGGGACTGCTCATGATGTTCTCCTCCTCCGCACGGGGCTGCCTCCATTGCCTGCCGCCATGCCGTCTGTGCCCACAGCTAAGGCATCATTCTGTCAAATGTCAACGGCCTTGACATTTGATGATAGCCTATCCTAACGTGGTCTCATTGGGAGGCGGAAATGAGCGAACAGGCAGTGTTTCGCATTGAGGGCGTGCGCAAATCCTTTGGCCCGGTTCCGGTGCTCCAGGGTGTGGACCTCGACCTCAAAGCAGGCGCAGTGACGGTTTTGATGGGTGCCAACGGTGCCGGCAAATCCACGCTCGTGCGCATCCTCTCCGGCGTCTACACGAAGGACGCTGGCACGATCATGCTGGCGGGCACCGCCTTCGAACCGGCGACACCGGCCGAAGCGATCCGCGCCGGTGTCGTCACCGTGCACCAGAACATCAATGACGGCGTCGTCGCCGATCTCGACGTCGCGACCAATCTGACGCTCGACCGGTTGAATGGTCGCGGCGCGCGACTGTTCTTCAATCCCCGCCGGGTGCGCCGCGAGGCCGCCGCCGTCGCCTCCCGCATGGGGCTTGCCATCGACCTCACGGCCAATATCAACGACCTGGCGCTGGCCGACCGCCAGATGGTGGCGATTGCGCGCGCCATGGCGCATGAACCGAAGGTGCTGATCCTCGACGAGCCGACCTCGTCGCTGTCGAGCGCGGAAGCCGACCGCCTGTTCGATCTCGTCGACCGCCTGAAGGCGCGCGGCGTCGCCATTCTCTATATCTCGCACCGCATGTCGGATATCCGCCGACTTGCCGACAGCATCCTTGCTTTGCGCGACGGACGCATCACCGGCCGTTTCGAGGGGCCGGAACTCGATTATGAAGGCGCGGTCAATGCCATGCTCGGTCGCAAGGTCTCCGCCGGCGCCGTCGCGGTGCGTGAGGCGGGACGCCCGGTCTTCAGCGTGCGCGGCCTGAAACTCTCCGAACAGACGCGGCCCTTCGATTTCGATCTCGGTGACGGCGAGATCGTCGCCGTCACCGGCCTTGTCGGTGTGGGCAAGACGGCGCTCGCCGAAACGCTGTTTGGCGCGCGTTCACCGGCAGCGGGCGAGATGACGCTGGATGGCAAGCGCTATGCGCCGAAGACGACGGGACAGGCGATTGCCCAAGGTGTTTTCCTCGTCGCCAAGGACCGCGCGATCAGCGGCATCGTGCCGGATTTCAATATCTACGAGAATATCAGCCTGCCGTTCCTTCGCCGGCTATCTTCTTTCGGCATTGCCAGCCGGCGCGCCGAAAAGACCAAGGCGCGCCAGCAGATTTCCGCGCTCGGCGTCGTCTGCCGCAGCGAGCGCGACGAGATGCAGACGCTGTCGGGCGGCAACCAGCAGAAGGTCATGGTCGGCCGCTGGCTGTCCGAGCCGTCGCGCCTGCTCATCCTCGACGAACCCTTCCAGGGTGTCGACATCGCCGCCCGCCGCGATATCGGCGAGAAGCTGCGCGCGTCTGCGGCCGGGCGCACCACCATTCTCTTCCTGACGGAACTCGACGAAGCCTTCGAGGTCGCCGACCGCATCCTGGTGATGTCGGAACAGACCATCGTCGGCGCGCACCGCAATGCCGACATCGATGTCGATCGGCTGCTCTCCGAGATCGCCGGGCAATTCTATCAACAGGTCAGTGCATGATGACGAGCGAACAGAGCAACTCCGCCGCAAACGCAGCCACAGGCGCCGTTCTGCCGGCCGCCTTCAACCTCCGGGAAACCGCGATCAAATACGGCTTCCTCGTGCTGCTCGCCGGCATGGTGCTCTATTTCTCGGCGGTAACAGGCGGCTTCGCCTCGCCGCAAAGCGCGGTCTTCATCCTGCAATCCGTGTCAATCACCGGCATCCTGGCGCTCGGCGTCACGGCGACGCTCGTCGTCGGCGGTTTCGACCTCTCGATCGGCTCCGTCGCCACCACGGCCATGATGGCCTCGTCCTATGTGATGGTGGTGATGGGCGGCGACGCGCTGACGGCGACGCTCGTCTGCCTCGCCGTCGGCGTGCTCGTCGGCCTCGTCAACGGCATCATCATCGTCTATATGCGCGTGCCGGATCTGCTGGCGACGCTCGGCATGATGTTCCTGCTGCTCGGCCTCCAGCGCATCCCGACCGAGGGCCGCTCGATTGCGACAGGCATGACGCTGCCCGACGGCTCGACGGCGACCGGCGCCTTCAGCCCGGCCTTCCTGGCGCTCGGCCGCCATCGTTTCGATCTGATCCTGCCCAATCTCGTGCCGGTTTCGGTGGTGGTGCTGATCGTGCTCGCCATCGTCATCTGGTTCTTCCTCGAATACACCCGCTTCGGCCGCATGATGTATGCCGTCGGCTCCAACGAGCGCGCGGCGAGCCTCGCCGGCGCGCCGGTCAATGCCTACAAGATCTCGGCCTATATCATCTCCGGTGTCTTCGCCTCGATCGGCGGCATCCTGCTTGCCGCCCGCCTCGGGCGCGGCGATATCGCCTCGGGCAACAACCTGCTGCTCGATGCCGTCGCGGCAGCACTCATCGGCTTCGCCGTGCTCGGCGCCGCCAAGCCGAACGCTTTCGGCACCGCCATCGGCGCGCTCTTCGTCGGCATCCTCTTGCAGGGCCTGACGATGATGAATGCGCCCTACTACACCCAGGATTTCGTCAAGGGCGCCGTGCTCGTCATCGCCCTGATCTTCACCTTTGCGCTCTCGAAAAGAGGCAAACGCTGAGGGGGAGCCTCGGCGGATAACCAAAGTTCACCAGTGGAGGAGATAGACCATGAATTTTACGCGTAGAACCCTGGGCAAGCTGACGCTCGGGCTGATGGCCGCGGCGTCGTTTGCCGTTCCGTCCTTTGCGGCGGATATGCCCAAGCCGTTCGACAAGCCCGGTGATGTCAAGATCGCGCTCGTGCGTTATCTCTCGACCGGCGACTTCTTCCAGTCCTACCTCGCCGGCGTGGAAGCGCAGGCCAAGGCGCTCGGCGTCCAGCTTCAGGTCTTCGACAGCCGTCAGGACGCGGCACTCCAGGCCGACATGGTCGACCAGGCGATCGCGCTCGGCGTACAGGGCATCATCATCCAGCACGGCCTGACGGAATCCATGAAGGAAGCCGCTCAGCGTGCGGTCGATGCCGGCATCAAGGTCGTCGCCTTCGACGTCAATGTCGAAAACGACAAGATCCCGCAGGTCGAGCAGTCCGACCGTGACTTGGCCCGCCTCGCGCTCGAGCAGGCGATCAAGGACAATGGCGAGAGCTTCAAGGCCGGTTACGTCTATGTCGCCGGCATCGCGCCGCTCGACCGCCGCGACGAGACCTGGAAGGAGTTCAAGGCGAAGTATTCGGGCATCAACGAGGCCGCCCAGTTCGGCACGATGGACAACCCGATCGCCAACTCGGTGGCCAACCAGGCGCGTTCGGTGATCTCCGCCAATCCCGACATCACCGTGATGTTCGCCCCCTATGACGAATTCGCCAAGGGCGTGAAGATCGCCGTCGACGAAGCCGGCATGTCGTCGAGCGTCAAGATCTACTCGGCCGACATTTCCACCTCCGACATCGCCGCCATGCGCGAATCCGGCTCGGCCTGGGCCGCGACGGCCGCGACGAACCCGGCCGTGGT
>NZ_JBLZPH010000053.1:0-4480 GCF_049199205.1 Shinella sp. M31
AAGATGACCGTGCACGAGACGACGACGGTATAGACAGGCGTTTCGCCGATCGAGACGAGCGACGAGCCCCAGACGAACAGGACCGAGAGGATCGAGCCCGTCCAGATGGCGGCGACCGGCGTGCGGTAGCTCGGGCTGACCTTCGAGAGGCCGCGCGAGAACGGCAGGCCGCCGTCACGCGAGAAGGCGAAGATCATGCGCGAGACGGAGGTCACCGTGGCAAGGCCGCAGAGCCACTGCGAGACCAGGATGAGGAAGTAGAGGATATCCTTGAGCGCCGGGTTCACCTGCGTGTCCATCGCCCAGAAGAAGACGTTCCAGCCCTGCGCGGCGGCGGCCGTCATGCCGTCCGTCGAAGTGCCGTCGGCAAGCGTGGCGGAGGCGGGGATCATCAGCACGAAGGAGCACAGCATGATGTAGCCGAACAGCGCCGACCAGAGGACGGAGGAGACCATGCCGCGCGGCACCGAGTGGGCCGCCTTGACGGTTTCTTCCGACGTATGGGCCGAGGCGTCATAGCCGGTGATCGTGTAGATCGGCAGCAGCAGGCCGAGCAGGAACACCCAGGTGCCCGAATTTTCCGGCCAGACATTGCCGCCGGCCGCACCCGAGAAGTTCGAGAAGGTGAAGAGGCGGCCGATATCGTAGCTATCGGCGGCAGCGAGGCAGACGATGGCGAGCAGGATCGACGTCGCGAAGATCAGGTAACCGGAGAAGTCCGTGAGCTTGGCGGTGAGGCCGATGCCCATGTGGTTCACAAGGGCCTGCGCGCCGGTGATGACCGCCAGGAAGACGATGCGGGTGAGCGTCGTGTCTTCCATACCGAAATACGGCGTGCCGAAGGAGCCCATGAAGAAGTAGTAGGTGCCGACATTGATGGCGCCGAGCACGGTGACAAGGCCGAGCAGGTTGAACCAGGCGGTCAGCCAGCCGGTGAAGCGGTTGCCGAGGATCGAACCCCAGTGATAGAGGCCGCCGGCCGTCGGGTATGCCGAGCTGATCTGCGCCATGGCAACGGCGAAGACGAGGGAAACGAAGCAGCCGACCGGCCAGCCGATGCCGATCGCGGCGCCCCCCGCGCCCGATGTAGCCTGCGCCAGCGAGTTGATGCCGCCGGAGAGAATGCAAATGATCGAGAAGGAAACGGCAAAGTTCGAGAACTGGCTCATGCGCCGTTCGAGTTCCTGCGCGTATCCCATGGAATGCAGGACCTGCATATCCTCGTGTTTATCGTTATCGGAATAATCTGACATGTTTTTCCCCTGTATCGACTGGTCCCGGGCGGAATTGCCCGGGGGCCGCCTGTGTCTGAGGCCCACGAAATGCGTGGGATATGCGCCGCGGCCATGCCGCTCCCCGGGTCTTTTTCTTGATTATGCGGCAGGAAGGCTCTCGGTGAGCAATCCCGCCAGATAGTCGGCCACGACCCCCTGGCCGACTTCGTCTCGGATGAGGTCATTTCTGACCTCGATCATCACATTGGGCAGGCCGTTTGCCAGGCCGTGCTCCCGAAGCGTGTGCGTCACGCCGTCTTCCGGCCCATAGGGCTCATTGCGGCGCACGGCATAGAGGCCCGCCGACTTCGCGGCGGCCAGCATGCCGTCGGCGATGCGCGTGTCGGCATCGTGCAGGATGCCTATCTCGACCTCGCGCGGCTTGCCGAAATAGACGGGCGTGAAGCTGTGCATGGTCACGATGACCGGCGCCCTACCCTCCGCGATGCGGCTCTTCACAAGGTCGGCGAGCTTCTCGCGGAATGGCAGGTAAAGGGCCTCGGTGCGGGCATCGCGCGCCGCCTGGTCGAGCCCGGCATTGCCGGGCACATCGAAGACCTCGCTCTTTTCCGGCATGGCCGCCGGTGATTCCGGTGGGCGGTTGCAATCATAGACGAGACGCGAAAAACGCTGGAAAATCAGCGTCGCATCGAGGCTTTTCGCCATGCGGCGGGCAACGGCCAGCGCACCCGGATCCCAGGCGATATGGCTCGCCAGCGCCTCCTGCGAGAGGCCGAGCGTGCCGAGAGATTTGGGCAGAAGGCGTGAGGCATGCTCGCAGACGAGAATGATCCGGCCGCGGGCAGACGCGTTTTCAAGGGCGACGGGGTCGCCCTCCTCTCCAGTCAGAATTCCCATAGCCTGATCCCCTCGACCGGCTTTTCGTTTTACGCAACTCCGGACGCAAAACCGCTTTGCACTTTTGCTGGAGCTGCTCTTATCATTAATGAAAAGAATTCTTCACAGATTTGCCGGTGTCAACGGGGTTTTGAAAAAATCTCTTCAAAAAAACATTTGACTCGAATTGTGACAGCGCGTTTTATCTTGAAAAACCCCGGCAAAGACCGGGGCGCAGGGGAATAACTTGACGCTCAACCAAGCATCCATGACGGTGTCGGATGTGATCGGTGCGCATTTCGACGCGTTGACGCGCGCCGAAAAGCAGCTCGCCGCATCGCTGCTCGACAATTACCCCGTCTCCGGCCTCGGCTCCATCACGACGGTGGCGGAAAACGCCGGCGTGTCGACGCCGACGGTCGCGCGCATGGTTCAGAAACTCGGCTTCCGCGGCTTCCCGGATTTCCAGGCCCGGCTGCATCACGAGCTGGAAGCCACGCTGTCGAGCCCCATCACCAAACATGACCGATGGGCTGCCAATGCGCCCGGCACGCATATCCTCAACCGCTTCGCCGACGCGATCATGACCAACCTGCGCCAGACGCTGTCGCAGGTGGAAACGGCGGAATTCGACGGCGCGGCCGCCCTTCTGGCCGATCGCCAGCGCAGCATTTACATCATCGGCGGCCGCATCACCAAGGCGCTGGCCGACTATCTGTTCACCCATCTCCAGGTTATCCGGCCGAACGTCACGCAGATCGCCTCCAATCCCAGTTCCTGGCCGCATTACGTGCTGAACATGAAGGCCGGCGACGTGCTGGTGATCTTCGACATCAGGCGCTACGAGCAGGAGATGGAAACGCTCGGCCGCGCGGCGCGAGAGCGCGGTGTGGAAATCGTGCTTTTCACCGATCAGTGGGCCTCCCCCGTCGCCAAGGCCGCTGCAAAAGTCTTTCGCGTGCATATCGAGGCACCCTCGGCCTGGGACTCGTCCGTCGTGACGCTGTTCATCGTCGAGGCGCTGATCGAAGCCGTCCAGAGCTCGGGCTGGGAGGAAACCAGCGACCGAATGAAAACGCTGGAGGGCCTCTTCGAGGCCAGCCGGCTTTTTCGCAAACCCCGGCCGGAGGTCCCCGGCAAGTCCTGACAGTCAGACAAAAAAAACCGAAACAAAACTGTCACATAACGTTCATATGCCCGCAGTATCAGCTTCGCCGAAGTTGACTGACACACCAAAGGAGAACACCCGTGATGTCATCTACGAAACGTCTGCTTTCGCTCTCCACCGCGATCGCGATCGCGCTGCCCTCGCTCGCTTTCGCCGAGCCGAGCGCCGAGCTGATCGAAGCTGCCAAGAAGGAAGGCATGCTGACGACGATCGCGCTGCCGCACGACTGGTGCGGTTACGGTGACGTCATCGCCTCCTTCAAGGCGAAGTACCCGGAAATCCAGGTCAACGAACTGAACCCGGATGCCGGCTCGGCCGACGAAATCGAAGCCATCAAGGCCAACAAGGACAACAAGGGGCCGCAGTCGCCCGACGTGATCGACGTCGGTCTCGCCTTCGGCCCGCAGGCCAAGGCCGAAGGCCTGCTGCAGCCGTACAAGGTCTCCACCTGGGACGAAATCCCGGATACCGTCAAGGACGCCGAAGGCTTCTGGTACGGCGACTATTACGGCGTGATGTCGCTTTTGGTGAACAAGGACCTCGTTGCCAACACCCCGAAGGACTGGGCTGACCTCCTAAAGCCGGAATATGCCGGTCAGGTCGCTCTCGCCGGTGACCCGCGCGCCTCCAACCAAGCCATCCTCGGCGTTCTCGCCGCCGGCCTCGGCAAGGGTGCAAAGGCTGGCAAGGAAGCCGGTGAAGCGGGCCTCGCCTACTTCGCAGAGCTGAACAAGGCCGGCAACTTCGTTCCGGTCATCGGCAAGTCCGGCACGCTTGCCCAGGGCTCGACCCCGATCGTGATCGCCTGGGACTACAACGCGCTCGGCTGGGCCAAGACGCTGAACGGCAACCCGCCGACCGAAGTCGTCGTTCCCGCTTCGGGCATTCTCGCCGGCGTCTACGTTCAGGGCATCTCGGCCTACGCGCCGCACCCGAACGCTGCCAAGCTGTGGATGGAGCACCTCTACTCCGACGAAGGTCAGCTCGGCTGGCTGAAGGGCTATTGCCACCCGACCCGCTTCAACGCCATGGTCAAGGCCGGCAAGGTTCCGCAGGACCTGATCGACGCCCTGCCGCCGGCTGCATCCTATGAAAAGGCCTACTTCCCGACGCTCGAGGAAGTCGATGCAAACAAGGCTGCCGTCACCGCGGAATGGGACAAGGTCGTCGGCGCGAACGTCCAGTAAACGACATCCTTCGT
>NZ_JBLZPH010000053.1:4526-27578 GCF_049199205.1 Shinella sp. M31
CGATTGCGGTATGCCAATGACGGCAACCCACCAGAGGTTTTCTTAATGTCATCAGACAGTTCAGCCGCCAGACCGCCGGCACGGGAGCCCTTCCGCCTCCCGCTGCATTGGCTTGGCGCGGCACCGTTCGCAATCTTCGTCCTGCTGTTCCTGATCATGCCGACGATGCGCATCGTGATCGGGGCCTTTCAGACGCCTGATGGCAGCTTCACACTGGAAAACATCCAGGGCCTCTTCACGACGTCGATCCTCTCGGCCTACTGGATCTCGATCAAGATCTCCATCGCATCCGCGCTTCTCGGCTGCCTGATCGGCTTTTCCGTCGCCGCCGCCGCCGTCCTGGGTGGCCTGCCGAAATGGATCCGCGGCCCGCTTCTGACCTTTTCCGGCGTCGCTTCCAACTTCGCCGGCGTGCCGCTCGCCTTCGCCTTCCTCGCGACGCTCGGCCCGGTCGGCCTGCTCACGGTATTCCTGAAGACCCAGGTCGGCATCGACCTGCGCGCGCTCGGCTTCAACATCCTGTCCTTCTGGGGCCTGACGGTCACCTACCTGTTCTTCCAGATCCCGCTGATGATCCTCATCATCACGCCGGCCCTCGACGGCCTGAAGCGCGAATGGCGGGAAGCCGCCCAGATCCTCGGCGCGACCAATGCCCAGTACTGGCGCATGGTCGCCTTTCCGATCCTGCTGCCGTCCTTCCTCGGCACGCTGGCGCTGCTTTTCGCCAATGCCTTCGGCGCCGTCGCCACGGCGATCGCGCTCACCGGCTCCTCGCTCAACATCGTGCCGATCCTGCTCTTCGCGCAAATCCGCGGCGACGTTCTCGGCAATCCGCATCTCGGCTACGCGCTCGCCTTCGGCATGATCGTCGTCACGGGCATCGCCAACACGATCTACATCTGGCTGCGCGCCCGCAGCGAAAGGTGGCTGAAATGAAGAAGTTCTGGGCCTGGGGCGCCCTGATTTTCGGTCTGCTCTATTTCATCCTTCCGCTGGTCGGCATGACCAACTTCTCGCTGAAGATGCGCCGTGGCGTCTATTCGCTGGATGCCTATGCCGTCGTGCTCGGCGATCCGCGTTTCCAGGAAACGTTCACCTATTCGATCCTGATGGCGCTCGCGACCATCGTCTTCGGCGTGCTGCTCGTCGTGCCCACCGCCTATTGGGTGCGCCTGAAGCTGCCGGGCCTGCGTCCGTATATCGAATTCGTCACGTTGCTGCCGCTGGTCATCCCGGCCATTGTCATCGTCTTCGGCTATATCCGGCTCTACAACACCTCGAGCTGGCTGCCGCTGACCGGCACGACGACCGGCACGAACATTCTCTTGATGTTCGGCTATGCGACGCTCGCGCTGCCCTACATGTATCGCTCCGTCGATACCGGCCTGCGCTCGATCGACATCGCGACGCTGACCGAAGCCGCCCAAAGCCTCGGCGCCGGGTGGACGACGATCCTTGCCAAGATCATCCTGCCGAACGTGCTGGTCGCAGTCCTCTCGGGCGCCTTCCTGACCTTCGCCATCGTCATCGGCGAGTTCACCATGGCGGCCCTCCTTAACCGTCCGGCCTTTGGCCCCTACATGCAGCTGCTCGGCGCCAACCGCGCCTATGAGCCGGCGGCACTCGCGGTCATGTCCTTCGCGCTGACCTGGGGTTGCCTCGGCCTGATCCAGCTTGTTTCCCGTTTCCAGAAGGGCGCGCAAAGCCCCGCCTAAGGACCTTTCATGAGCTTCCTCAACCTCACCAGCATCCAGAAGTCCTTCGGCCCCGTGCAGGTCGTGAAAGACTTCAACATGGCCATCGAGAAGGGCGAATTCGTCTCCTTCCTCGGGCCGTCGGGCTGCGGCAAGACCACGGTCCTGCGCATGATCGCCGGTTTCGAGACGCCCTCGGGCGGCACGATCAGCATCAACGGCAAGAGCCAGGCGAACCTGCGCCCCAACCAGCGCAATATCGGCATGGTGTTCCAGGCCTATGCGCTGTTTCCGAACATGAACGTCGCCGAAAACGTCGCCTTCGGCCTCAAGGTCGCTGGCCGTCCGAAGGCCGAGATCGACCAGCGCGTCAAGGAAATGCTCGGCCTCATCAAGCTCGACCACCTCGCCGACCGCTACCCCTACCAGATGTCCGGCGGCCAGCAGCAGCGCGTGGCGCTCGCCCGCGCGCTCGCCCCCAAGCCGCAGGTCCTGCTGCTCGACGAACCGCTCTCGGCGCTCGACGCCAAGATCCGCGTGTCGCTGCGCGAAGAAATCCGCATGATCCAGCAGCAGCTCGGCATCACCACCGTCTTCGTGACGCACGACCAGGAAGAGGCCCTGTCGATCTCCGACCGCATCGTCGTGATGAATGCCGGCAAGGCCGACCAGATCGGCGCGCCCGCCGAGATCTACAACCGCCCGGCCACCCGCTTCGTCGCCAATTTCGTCGGCACGCTGAACCTCATCGAAGCCAAGGTCGTCGATCCCGCATCGAACCGCGTCTCGATCGGTGACCAGGGTGTGACCTTGCGCGAGCCGCTCGGCAATGCAAAGGCCGGCGACACGATCTCGCTGGCCCTGCGCCCGGAGGCCGGCTCGATTGCCGCCGACGCCAAGGGCGATACCGCACTGACCGGCGAGGTCATCTCCTCCAACTTCCTCGGCTCGGTCATCCGCACCCGCATGAAGGTCGGCACCGCGGTCATCTCCTTCGACATGTTCAACAGCCCCGGCCTCGTGCCGCCGGCCGTCGGCGAGACCGCGACCCTGCGCTTCACCGCAACCGACCTCCTGATCATTCGCGACTAGCCAATTTTTCCAGACCGCTCCAAAGGCTTGGAAAAATCTGTCGTGAATTGCCGTTTTTGCGTCGCCTGCGGATTTGATCCGCGGGCGATTGCTCGTTAATCTCCCATCGTTCTCAGGGCGGGGCGAAACTCCCCACCGGCGGTATCCGGAGCAATCCGGGAGCCCGCAAGCGCCTTTCGCGAATGGAAGGGTCAGCAGATCCGGTGCGATGCCGGGGCCGACGGTCACAGTCCGGATGGAAGAGAGCAAGCAGGACGACCGCAATTCAGGCGGAATGCCTGCGTGTTCGCCCAAGGGGACCGTTGAAAAATGGCTCAACCCTTGAAAGGCCTTATACATGAATGCGAATGCCACCCCCTCCTCCCGGATCGCTGTTATCCGTGCCCGCTGGCACGCCGGTATCGTCGATCAGGCGGTCGATTCTTTCGTCGCCGAATGGGCAGCCCTCGGCGGCCGCGCGGAAGACGTCGATGTGATCGACGTGCCGGGCGCGCTTGAGATCCCGCTGCATGCGCAGCTCCTCGCCCGCACCGGCCAGTATTCCGCCATCCTCGGCGTCGCCCTTGTCGTCGACGGCGGCATCTACCGCCACGACTTCGTGGCCGGCACCGTCGTCGATGCCATCGTACGCGTCGGCCTCGATACCAATGTGCCGGTCCTCTCGGCCGTGCTGACCCCGCACAATTTCCAGGAATCGGAAGCCCATATTGCCTTCTTCCGCGACCACTTCGTCATCAAAGGCAAGGAAGCCGCCCACGCCGCGCGCCAGATTCTTGACGCTCGCGCCAAAGTGGCCCTGGCCACCGTCGCCTGAATCGACGTGTGAACGGCTGGAATCAATCCGCGAGGATGAGATGACAAGCCTTTGAAAAGATTTGCAGAGCCCGGCAGTGATGCCGGGCTTTCGTTTGGCGTTTACCCCTGAATATTCTTCAGATAGATCGACAGCAGCTGGATCTGCGAGGAAATCCCGAGCTTGCGGTAGACGTTACGCCGGTGGACCTTCACCGTGCCGGTGGAGATGTCGAGCTTGAGGCCGATCGATTCCGAGGAATGGCCCTGCAGCACCAGTTCGATGATCGAGGCCTCGCGGTCGGTGAGGTTGAGCTTGCGCCACACCTTGTCAGCCTCGCTGACCGGCTCGCTGCGCCGGCCGCGCCCCTGCCCCGTCTCGGCGAAACGCCGGGCGAGATCGCTCCAGGCCTGCCGCACGAAGGCGGCGACGAAGGGCTCGGCATCGTTGAGCAGCACGAATTCCTGCGCGGGAAAGACACCGGTCTTCTCGCGGCGCATCAGGGATACCACCACCGTCACGCCTTCCGCCACCGGCACGAAGAAACCGAGCTCTTCCGCAAGGCGGGTCTGCGAGTAATAGGTGCGATAATATTCGCTCGAGAAGAACCGGTCAGGCGCGAGCTCGCGCATGCGAAAAACGCCGGAGCGGCCGGCGCGCGTGGTATGGAAGAACGGATCGAGCAGATAGGGGCCGGCCTGGTAGAGCGTCACGAAAATATCGTGATCCTCGGCCTCGAAGGTGCTGAACAGGTCGATCGGCCGCGCCTTGTCGCGATAGGCGAAAATGACGATATCGTCGAAGCGCACGAGCGCATGCATCATGGCAAGCAGGGTTTCGCCCGTTTGACGGTCGGACCGCTCCGAACCGCTGGTCCAATCGGCAAGCGCCCGGAAAAATGCCGTGAAATCGACCCGCATGGCACTTTCGCCCCCCGATTTACCCGCAGGAGGTATTTACCACCGCAGCTCGGGTATACTCCTTCCACAGCCAATTTACGGATAAAATACCTCTCTCGGGGTATATACCAACCTGCCAGCGGATGACTAGCTTTGGGGTAACGGTGGCCAAGGCGACACAGAGCGCCCAGAGACCAATAACCGCAGGGAACAGACGTGATATCCGCCCCAACGAACGACATCGAGTTCCGTTCGGTGACCAAGCGCTATGGCGCGGTGACCGCGGTCTCCGACATCAATCTCACGGTGCCGAAAGGCGCCTTCGTCGCTCTGCTCGGCCCTTCCGGCTGCGGCAAGACGACATGCCTCAGGATGATCGGCGGCTTCGAACAGCCAAGCGAGGGCGAGGTGCTGATCGCGGGCAAGGTCGCCAATGGCGTGCCGGCCTATCGCCGCCCGGTCAACATGGTGTTCCAGCAATATGCACTCTTTCCGCATTTCGACGTGGAGAAGAACGTCGCCTACGGTTTGAAGCAGCTGCGGCCGAAACTGCCGGCGGCGGAGATATCCCGCCGGGTCGGCGAGGCGCTCGAAATGGTGCGCCTGTCGGGCTTCGCCAAACGGCGCATCCATGAAATGTCCGGCGGCCAGCAGCAGCGCGTGGCGCTTGCCCGCGCGCTGGTCAACAAGCCCTCGGTGCTTCTGCTCGACGAGCCGCTCGCAGCGCTCGACAAGAAGCTGCGCACCGCCATGCAGATCGAGCTTCAGACTTTGCAGCGCGATCTCGGCATCACCTTCGTGCTCGTCACGCACGACCAGGAAGAGGCGCTGTCGATGAGCGATCTCGTCTGCGTGATGAGCGCCGGACGAATCCGCCAGCTCGCCACGCCGCAGGAGGTCTACGACCGCCCGGCCGATCTCTTCGTCGCCGATTTCGTCGGCAAGACGAACCGCTTCGACGGCACGCTGGAAGCTGGCGGCATCATCCGGCTCGGCAATGGCGCGGCGCTGCCCGTCTCCCGCAACGATCTCGCCCCCGGCGCCGTCACCGTGGCGCTTCGCCCCGAGGCGATCCGCCTCTCGCGCGGGACGGGCAATGCGGCGACACTGGAAGGCACAGTCACGCACCGCATCTTTTTGGGCTCCGCCGCCGAATATTCCATCGCCATCGACGGCCTGGGCGACATGCTCGTCACCGCCGAACGCCAGACACAAAACGACCTCGTCGCGCCGGGCGAGCGGGTCGCAATAAGCTTCGATCCCGGCACAGCGCATATCTTTCCGGCCTGAGGGAAACAGGCCCGTCACAACAACAAGGGAACAGTGTGATGTCGAAATGGTTCAGAGAGAATGCCCCGATCAGCGCCCGTGATCTGACGGACGAGTTCATGCGGCTGAAACGTGGCTCGGTCAGCCGCCGCCACTTCCTCGGCATCACCGGCCTCGGCCTTGCCGCCGCCGTGCTCGCCCGCCAGCCCGGCCTCTTCGCCTCGCCGGCCTATGCCGAAGACCTGGGTTCCACCATGTCGCTGGCGACCTGGCCGAACTACCATGATCCGGCGACGTTCGAGGCCTTCACCGCCGCGACAGGCGTTGCCGTCGAAGTCAACGTTTTCGGCTCGAACGAGGAAATGCTGGCAAAACTCCAGGCCGGCGGCACCGGCTGGGACCTGTTCGTGCCGACGAACTATACCATCTCCACCTATGCCGGCCTCGACCTGATCGAGCCGATCGACCTTTCCAAGGTGCCGAACTTCGATCAGAAGACCCAGAACACCCGCTTCACCAACGAGGGCACGGTCGACGGCAAGGTGTTTGCCCTGCCGAAGAACTGGGGCACGACGGGCATCGCCTTCAACTCCGACAAGGTGAAGACGAAAGTCACGAGCTGGAAGGACTTCTTCGAGGTCGCGCAGGGCGAGGCCACCGGCCGCGCCATGGTGCACGACTACCAGCTCACCACCATCGGCAACGCGCTGGTTTCGCTCGGCTTCTCGTTCAACTCCATCAAGCCGGAAGAGCTCGCCAAGGCCGAGGAACTGCTGATCAAGGTCAAGCCGCATCTTTACGCCATCAACAGCGACTACCAGCCTTCGATGCGCGCCACCGACGCCTGGATGACCATGTGCTGGACCAATGACGGCGCACAGCTCAACCGGGATATCCCGGAAATCCAGTTTGTGCTCGGCACCGATGGCGGCGAGATCTGGTCGGATTTCTACGCGATCCCGAAGAGCGCCACCAACAAGCCGGCCGGTTATGCGCTGCTCAACTTCCTGATGGATCCGGTGAACGCCGTGAAAGAGCACATCGCCAACGGTGCGCCGACGACCGACAGCCGCGTTCTCGCGCTGCTGCCGGCCGAGGTCACCGGCAACAAGATCGTCTATCCGGACGAGGCGGCGCTGACCCCGCTGGAGTTCGGCGCCGCCGTGACCCTGACGGACCCGGCACGCGCCGAGCTGATGGCGCGCTTCAAGTCGGCGTAACAACAAGCCCCTCATCCGGCTGCCGCCACCTTCTCCCCGCAGGCGGGGAGAAGGGACTTGCAGCACCGTATATCGCGCCTCTCCCGACCAAGGGACGAGCATCGCCACATGTTTCCTTCTCCCCGCTTGCGGGGAGAAGGTGGCCGGCAGGCCGGATGAGGGGCAACCCTTACAATTGCCAACAGGATCAATCCGATGCCTCTGACGATGACGACGAAAAGACGGCTTGTGACGACCGCGCTGCTGGCGCCGGCGTCGCTCTGGCTGTTCGTCTTTCTCGTGCTGCCCTTCATCGCCATGGTGGTCTTCTCCGTCGGCGAGCGCGGACCGGCGGGCGGCTATCAGGCGGCGTTCACCTTCACGCAATATTTGAACCTGCCGGCCCGTTCCGCCGCCTACTGGAACACCCTGCTGCTCGCCCCCGTCGGCGCGTTCCTCTGCCTTCTCGTCGCCTATCCCACGGCCTACTATCTCGCCGTCAAGGCAAGCCCGCGCCACCGGCTGCTGCTCGTCTCGCTGGTCGTCGTGCCGTTCTGGACGAGCCTGCTCGTGCGCACCTATGCCTGGATGTATATCCTCGGCTCGCGCGGCATTCCGAACCTTCTGGACATGATCGGCATCGCGGATGTGCGCCTGCTCAACACGCCGGGCGCCGTGCTGCTCGGCATTGTCTACGGCTACCTGCCGCTGATGATCATGCCGATCTATGTCAGCCTCGAAAAACTCGACCGCCGCCTGCTCGAAGCCTCCGCCGATCTTGGCGCAAAACCGGTCTCGACCTTCTTCTCCGTCACCCTGCCGCTGTCGCTGCCGGGCGTCATGACGGGTGTGGCTTTGGTAACGATCCTGTTGCTCGGCGAATATCTCATCCCGCAGCTGCTCGGCGGCGGAAAGGTCTTCTTCATCGGCAATGCGCTGGTCGATCTCTTCTTGCAATCGCGCAACTGGCCCTTCGGCTCGGCGATTGCCGTCACCCTCGTCGCCATCGTCGTGGTGGTTCTGATGGTCGCCATGCGCATCGCTTGGCGCATATCGGGCACAAGACAGGTGGATCTCCTCTGATGCGCGCGCTGATCACCTCCGTCTATCTCTTCCTCTATGCGCCGATCGCGCTGGTCGTTTTGTTCTCCTTCAATGCGGGGCGCAATGCGAGCGAGTTCACGGGCTTTTCCGCGCAATGGTACGGCAAGGCGCTCGCCAATCCGTTCCTCGTCACCGCGTTGCAGAACAGCCTGATCATCGCGCTGGTCAGTGCGACACTCGCCGCAGTCTTCGGCACCATGGCCGCACTCGGGCTGGAGCGCCTCGGCGCCCGCACCCGCGCGATCTTCGACGGGCTGCTCGCCGCCGCCATCGTCGTGCCGGGCGTCGTCATCGGCATCGCGACGCTGGTGGCCCTGGTCGCCGTCTTCGGCGCCATCAACCCGGCCATCGCTGCCCTCTGGCCGGGGGACAAGTCGCCGCAGCTCGGCCTCGGCTACGGCTCGATCATCGCCGCCCACGGCCTTTTCACCATGGCGCTCGTCACCATGATCGTGAAGGCGCGCATCGCCACGCTCGGGCGCGATATCGTCGAAGCCTCCGCCGATCTCTATGCGACGCCGCTCACCACCTTCCGCGATATCGTGCTGCCGCAGATCCTGCCGTCGGTGCTGTCGGGCTTCCTGCTCGCCTTCACCTTCTCCTTCGACGATTTCATCGTGGCCTTCTTCGTCGCGGGCTCGAAGACGACGCTGCCGATCTATGTCTTCGCCTCGATCCGCCGTGGCGTAACGCCGGAGGTCAACGCCATCGCCACCATGGTGCTGGTCGCCTCGCTGCTGCTCATCCTGATTTCCCGCCTTCTGATGCGGGACAAAACCCAGAAATCGCCTGCCGGGGAGTGAGACCGATGATCCTGAAGAACCGTGTCGCCATCGTCACCGGAGCAGGCTCCGGCATCGGCCGGGCCGGCGCGCGCATCATGGCGCGCGAGGGCGCCACCGTCTGCGTTGCCGATCTCGACGAGACCCGCGCGCAGGAGACAGTCGATTTCATCCGCGCCGAGGGCGGCAAGGCGGAAACAGTCATCGTCGACGTTACCGACGATGTGGAGCTGAAGGTGGCGGTCGCCGCGGTGCTGTCACGCCACGGCCGCATCGACATCCTGCACAACCATGCCGGCGCGCAGGTGGCGGGCGATCTCGAAACCGTGCCGATCGACGGACTGGATTTCTCCTGGAACCTCAATGTGCGCGCCCACCTGATGGCGGCGCGTTATGTCATGCCCGTCATGAAGGCGCAGAAGAAGGGCGTGATCCTCAACACCGCTTCCTCCTCCGGCGTACTCTACGACCGCGAGATGATCGCCTATACGACGACCAAACACGCCGTCATCGCCATGACCAAGCAGATGGCGGGCGACTATGCGGGCCACGGCATCCGCGTCAACGCGCTCTGCCCCGGCTGGGTCGACACGCCCTTCAACGCGCCCTTCATCGCCCAGATGGGCGGGCGCGAGGCGATCGAAGGCTACATCAAGGAAAAGGTGCCGATGGGGCGCTGGGCCGATGTGGAGGAGATCGCCGAGCCGATCCTCTTCCTCGTCTCCGACCGGTCAAGCTACATGACCGGCCAGATTCTCGTCGTTGATGGCGGTGAGACTGTCACTTAAACGCCAACCGGCGTGCCGAGCGAGCCCTGATGCACGACGATGCGGGCGTGATAGGGTACGCGCTTGTAGAGATCGAGCACATCCTGGTTGATCAGGCGCACGCAGCCCGACGAGGTGGCCTTTCCGATCGACTTCCAGTCCGGCGAACCGTGCAGGCGGTAGAGCGTGTCCTTGCCGTTCTGGAAGATATAGAGCGCACGCGCACCGAGCGGGTTCTTGATGCCCGGCTCCATGCCGCCGTTCTCGACGGAGTATTTCGCAAGGCTCGGCGTACGGGCGATCATGTCGGCCGGCACCTTCCAGCGCGGCCAGGGCTGACGCCACTGGATGACGCCCTCACCTTCCCAGGCAAAGCCGTCGCGCCCAATACCGACGCCATACCGCATCGCCGTGCCGCCGGGCTCGACGACATAGAGGAAGCGGTTCGGCGTATCGACGACGACGGTGCCCGGCGCCTCACCCGTCGGGTCCTGCACGCGCTGGCGATAATATTTCGGGTCGATCTGCGTATAGGGAATGGCCGGAATCTGATGGCCGCCATCCTCCAGCGCGGCATAACGCGCGGCCAGTTCCTCGTCCGTTGCCGGCGTGATGGGGTAGCGGATCTTCTGCGGAACAGGAACGATCTTGGTCGACGGCTGCGTGGTCGCGCAGCCCGCAAGCGTCGCGGCAGCACCAAGGAAGAAGGCTCTGCGCGACAAAGTGCACACCGTGGACATTCTCGATAGGACTCCAATGAGATAGACGGGTTAAGGCCAATGGCTATCCAAAGCCTTGGGTGGCTGGCAAGAAGAACGGGCTTCACATCTTCGGCATCTGCCCCTCGTTTCACCGAGGCGATGCAAAGCAGTCACGCCCGGCCCGATATGACAAGGAAAACACGATGGCCCCTGTGGAAATCAATCCCGCGCATATCCGCGAATTCGTCGATCTCGACAGCTTCTATCGCTGGCTTGGCGAGAACCATGCCAGCGCACTGGAAGTCTGGATCAAGCTCTACAAGAAGGCGTCCGGGCTGCCATCGATCACCGCCGAGGAGGCGATTGAGGCCGTGCTCTGCTGGGGCTGGATCGACGCCATCCGCAAGAGCCACGACGACAAGAGCTTCCTCCAGCGCTACTGCCCGCGCAGCAAGAAAAGCGTGTGGAGCAAGAAGAATGTCGAGACCGTCGGCCGGCTGATCGAGAGCGGGCGGATGACGGAACATGGCCTGAAACAGGTGGAAGCCGCAAAGACCGACGGGCGCTGGGACAAGGCCTATGGAAGCGGCAAGGACCTGAAAATCCCCGACGATCTCCAGGCCGCCATCGATGCTGAGCCTGCCGCCAAGGAAATGCTCGGCAAACTGACCGAGCAGAACCGCTTTGCGTTGGCCTTCCGCCTGCACAATGTCAAGACGGAGGCCGCCCGCAAGCGACGGATCGAAGCGTTCGTGGACATGCTGAAACGCGGTGAGACGATCTATCCGCAGAAGCGGAAATAAACCGTCCCTGTAAGCCGCATTCGATCAGTCGGCGCTGGCGGTGCGCGTGCCGGATTGGCCGGCGAGCCAGTTGTGCCAGTCGTTCTCGCTGCCGGCGAAGACATTGAGGTCGATCTTTCCGGAAACGCCGTGCGACAGGCCCGAGCCGGAATATTGCCAGAACGTCCAGCGGCGGTTCGGATAGCGCTTCGAAGGGTGGGCCGCGACCGAGCGCAGCCAGAACGGATATTGCGTCAGCTCGCCCGAGAGATTGTCCTCGTAGAAGTCAGGCGCCGTATAGATGATCGGGCGCTTGCCGTAGTGACGCTCCAGCATCTCGGCGAAGACCTTGATCTTCTCGACATATTTGGCCCGCGAGAGACGCGCCTTACAGGCGGAATCGCCGTTGTATTCGGCGTCGATGACCGGCGGCAGCGCGTCGGGATCGCGCGGCACGTTGCGGATGAACCATTCGGCCTGGGAGCTCGCCACGCGGCACCAGTAGAAGAAATGGTAGGCGCCGCGCCGGATGCCGGCTTCCTTCGCCAGACGCCAGTTCTTCTGGAACATCGGGTCAAGATGGTCGCCGCCATCGGTCGCCTTGATGAAGGCGAAGTTTGCGCCCTGCGTGCGCAGCTTCATCCAGTCGATATCGCCCTGCCAGCGCGATACGTCGACACCGTGCACCTGATAGTTCTTCGGCGCGCGTTTGCCGAAATTGATCGGCTTGGCATCGCGGAACTGCTGGCTGTAGATGCGGGAGCGCTTGGCGGACCGCCCGCTCAACGGCGCTACGGCGAAGACCGCATTTTCCGGCCGGCCCTCGGGAACGGCCGCCTGCTTTTCCATGCTTTCGAAGACGTGGTTTTCCGGCATGGCACCGGCCCAGGCGAGCATGTCCGCACCGCCCTCCGCCTTCACCTTGCCTTCGCCGACCGCGACTTCCGGCACAGGCCCCGCCTTCACAGAGCTTGTGACTTCCGAGGACGGTTTTATCGACAGGGCAGTCTCGGGATTGGAGCTCGAAGCACAGCCCGCCATGGAGGCGCAGCCGAGCAGGATCGCTGTCAGGACCGAAAGACGCATAGGCACTCGCACGCAAAACAAACCGAAGCCCCCGTCCACAGCACGCAGACGGAATTACTAACGGAAGATTACCGCGAAATGTTAAATGCAAGGTTTACGCCGGCCGTGACAATTCAGGCACTTAGCGGCACTTCCCCTTTCTACTCCTGCTGGTTTTGGTCACGAAAGCGTGTCCGGTAGCCCTTCAAGCAATGCCGATCCTGACGTGGCCGATGCCCTTCTTCTCGATCTCGTCGAGCGATTCCTCGTAGCCCGCATCCGCATAGCGGATCACGCCGAGCGACGTATCGTTGGTCAGCGCATGCTGCAGCCGCTCCGCCCCGTTGGCCGTGCCGTCGGCCACCAGAGTCACGCCGCAGCTCGTCATGTAACCGGCATAACCGCCGCCACCGGAATGGATGACGACGAGATCGGCCATCGACGAGGAAAGCAGCATGGCATCGAGCAACGGCCAGTCGGCAATCGCGTCGGAACCGTCCTTCATGCGTTCCGTCATGATGTTCGGATGCGCCATGGCGCCGGCGTCGAGATGGTCGCGCGAAAAGGCGATCGGCCCCTTGAGTTCACCTGCCGCGACCAGCTTGTTGACCGCCAGCGCCAGTTCCGTGCGCTCGCCATGGCCAAGCCAGGCGATGCGCGCCGGCAGGCCCTCGAAGGGTACATTCTCGCGGGCAAGGCGGATCCAGTTGGTGACGATGAAATTGTCCGGAAACATCTCCAGCACGAGATCGTCGATGCGGGCGATATCGCTCTCCTCACCCGACAGCGCCATCCAGCGGAACGGCCCGATGGCGCGCGCGAAGAGCGGCCGCAGATAGGCTTCGGTGAAGATCGGAATATCGAAGGCGTCCGCCACACCGCCTTCCCGCGCCTGCGTGCGGATGAGGTTGCCGTTGTCGAAAACCTCCGAGCCCATCTTCTGGAACTCCAGCATGGCCGAGACATGCTCGACGATCGAGGCGCGGCTTGCCGCCATCAGCTGCCCCTGCCCGTCATCGCGCAGCCCCTTCACCTGATCGAGGCTCATGCCCTTCGGCACGTAGCCATAGACGAGATCGTGCGCCGAGGTCTGGTCGGTGACGATATCGGGCACGATGCCGCGCCGCGCGATCTCCGGGTAGATTTCCGCCGCGTTGCCGACGAGGCCGATGGAGGTCGCGCGCTTTTCCTTCACCGCTTCATCGATCATGGCGAGCGCCGTATCGAGATCGGGTGCCACATGCTCAAGATAACCGACAGCCTTGCGCGCCGCTGCGCGCGCCGGATCGATATCGACGCAGAGAATGGCCGCGCCCGCCATGCGCCCGGCAAGCGGCTGCGCGCCGCCCATGCCGCCGAGACCGGCGGTCAGGATGAAACGGCCGGCGAGGCTGCCGTTAAAACGCTTTTCCGCGATGCGCATGAAGATTTCATAGGTGCCCTGAATGACACCCTGGCTGCCGATATATTGCCAGGCGCCGGCCGTCAGCCCGCCCCAGCAGATCAGCCCTTTGCGCTGGAGTTCATAGAACACCTCCGCCTTCGCCCATTGCCCGACGATATTGCAATTGGCCATGATGACCAGCGGCGCCTTCGCATGGGTCTTGAGCAGGCCGACCGGCTTGCCGGACTGGATGACCAGCGTCTGGTCCTCGTCCATCTCCGTCAGCGCCTTGACGATAGCCTTGTGCGCCGCCCAGTTGCGCGCCGCCTTGCCCAGCGCCGCATAGACGATGAGATTGTCCGGGTCCTCGCCGACCGACAGCACGTTTTCGAGCAGCCGCAGCAACCCCTCCTGCCGCCAGCCCTTGGCGCGCAGCACGTCGCCGCTGGGGATCGGATAGTTCGGATGGCGCGGATTGGCTTTGGGCATGGACGTCCCTCTTTTCAAAAACAGAATGTGTTACTTCGGCGGCAGCGTATCGACAAAGGCGATCGCCTCGGAAATCAGGTGTCGGCGCAAAGTCTCGTCGGCACAGGCTTCGGGCGATGCGCGCACCCAGCCCTCCATCACCCGTTCCCCCATCACCATCGGCGCGATGCCGTCGGTAGCGAGCGCCCAGGCATCGTTGCCTTTGCCGAGGCGAGCGAGCATGCCCTCCTTGCGCGCACCACACAGCAGGTGCCCGTCCAGCAGCCAGGCGAGCCCGCCGAACATCGGCTTTTCCGAAAGCCCCGCGCGAAAGCCGAGATCGGTGCGGACGATGTCTTCCAGTTCCCTGTCCCGTGCCATCGCCCGCCTCCCCCTATTTCGCCAGGGCGTAGCTGACGAGATCGATCCCCATCGCCTTTTCGACCGAGGGATAGACCGTCGGGTCGAGCACGCTGGAAGCGAGCGGGATGATCGACTTCGGCACATGCAGCACGAAGACATTCATGCCGACTTCGAGCTGGCCGACGCTCAGCGGCTCGCCCTCGGGCGAGAGCGTGGTGATGACATCCGGGAAGGTCGCACGGCGTTTTCCGTCCGCCGATTCCACCGCCATATATTCGTTCATGACATGCAGCACCGAGGCCGTGTCGCCCTTGCCGACCGTCACCGTGCCGATGTCGAAGGCCTCCTTGGTGTAGACCACCGACTTGTCGGTGATCACGCCTTCCGAAAGGATCGCGCCGCCGGTCGTCTTGACGATGGCGTCGATGATCGCCGAGCCGCCCTTGCCTTCCGCCGCGATGATCGCCTCGCCGAGCGTCAACGCCAATGAGATGCCGCCGAGTGCAGCATTCCTGCGCACATAGGAGGCGCGCAGCGGATTGCGGCAGGAGGCGATGAAGCCGCCGGACATGTCGGAGGCGGTGCGCAGGATCGGCGAGACCTTCGCCGTCGCGCCGCGCACGACGAGCTCGATGTAACGGTTCTCGTCGCGATTGCCGCCGACGGCGGTCTGGATCATCGGATCGGGCGAGCCCGCCATGCCGATCGAGCCCATGTCCCCGGTCGGATGCGCGCGCATGTCGCCCACGGCATCGAGCACCTTGGTGCCGAGGATGGCGGAGGGCAGCCAGCCGTTCAGCGTCGAGGATTTGCCGTTCTGGCCGACCATCAGCGCCGCGACCTTCTCGCCGAGCGCTTCCTGCAGAAGCTCCACTGCCTTCACATAATCGACGCCGCGCATTTCCCAGGGCGTGGTCGAGGCCGGGGCGCCGATGGCGGCGGCCGTCGCCACCCAGTCGTCATCGGAGAGTTCATCGATGGAGACCAGCTCCGGCTTGCCGATCGACACCGCGGCATAGCCCAACATACGCCCATGGTCCGCCCAGCCGCCACCGCCGGCGGCATAGACCGAGCCGCCTTTGACCGCCGCCTCGACGTCTTTTTCCTTTAAAATCCGGCCCATTAGACGCTCTCCTGACTCAATGTCTCATCCAGCTGAATCACCGCATTAAAAAGCACCGCCGCCCCGAGCGCGATATCGTCGGTCTCGGCAAATTCCTCCGGCGCATGGCTGCGCCCGCCAAGGCACGGCACGAAGATCATCGCAGATCGCGTTACCTTCGCCATGAAGGCGGTGTCGTGGCCCGCACCCGACGCCATGCGCCGATGGCTGGCACCCGCCGTCTCGCAGGCCGCGTCCAGCACACCGAGCAGCAGCGGATCGCCTGGTGTCGGCATGTTCTCGGAGATGCGGCGCGGCGGGGCGATGGTGGTGCCCGTCTCCCGCGCGATCCCATCGGCAAGCTGATCAACCGAGGCTGCGAAAAGGTCCATCGCGTTGCGCTCCTCCGCCCGCGCATCGATCAGCAGGCGCGCGCGCGACGGCACTACATTGGCGGCGTTCGGCTCGATTGCGAATTCGCCGACAGTCGCCGTGAAATGGCCCGGCCCTTCCGACAGCGATTTGGCCAGGGCTTCAATGCCCGAGACCAGCCGCGCGGCGGCGGCCAGCGCATCGGCCCGCGATCCCATCGGCGTCGTGCCGGCATGATCCGCCCGGCCATCAACGATGATCTCGATGCGCGTGATCCCGGCAATCGCCGTCACCACGCCGATATCAAGCCTTTCGGTTTCCAGCACCGGCCCCTGCTCGATATGCAGCTCGAGAAAGGCCGCGATATCCTTGCGCGCTTCGCCAGCGATACGCGCGGGATCACCGCCGACATCGCGGATACCCTGCTCCAGCGTCAGTCCGTCCCGCTCCCGCGACAGCCAGTCAGCAGGCAGCACGCCGGCCATGCCGCGGCTGCCGATGCAGGAAACGCCGAAGATCGAGACCTCCTCGGCGAGGAAATCGACGATCTCCAGATCGTGATCCAGATCGATGCCCTTGTCGGCCAAGGCCTGCGCCACTTCCAGCGCCGCTGCGACGCCGGCAATGCCGTCATAGCGCCCGCCATCCGGCACCGTGTCCGAATGCGAGCCGAGCATGATGGTGCCGAGGCCGGGCTTTTTGCCCGGCCGCCGGGCAATCAGATTGCCGGCGGCATCCACGCGTGTCTCAAGCCCCGCGGCCCGAAATCTTCCGTCGAGAAAATCCCGCCCCGCCGGGAACAGAGCGGTAAAGGCACGCCGCGTATAGGGCCGGCCGGGCTCGGTGAGCTTGGCCAGCCCGTCGATCACCTCCGCGATGCGGGCAGGATCGACCGGCAGATTGCTTGCGCGGGCCATGATCAGACCCCCGTGGAAACGAGTGTCGGCAGCGGACGCACGAAGGCGCCGGTGCCAGGTTCGGAAAGCACTCTCGTGCCGTCAAAGGCAAGCTTTCCACGCAGCCAGGTCGCGGAGACGCGCCACGGTAGCCGGATGCCCTGATAGGGCGACCAGCCGACGACATTGTTGCCGCTCGCCGCTGCGTCATAGATGTAGGACTCGGGCGTCAGCACGGTGATGTCGGCATCCTTGCCGGCTTCCAGCGCGCCCTTCACATGGCCGAGCCGGAAATGGCGCGCCGGGTTCAGCGTCATCAGCTCGGCGGCGCGTGTCAGCGGAATGCCGCGCTCCAGCGCACCCTTGACGAAGAGCGGCACCATGACCTCCAGCCCCGGCACGCCGGACGCATTGGCCAGCATGTCCGGATTGGTCTTGCGGTCCTCCGACCAGCTGACATGGTCCGTCGAGACCAGCGTGACATTGCCCTCGGCGACATGGCGCCAGAGCTTTTCCACCTCGGCGCGCGGGCGGATCGGCGGATTGATCTTCGCCTTGCCGCCGAGCCGAGCGACGTCGTTCTCCTCGTCGAGAACGAGATAGTGAATGCAGCACTCGATAGTCGCGCGAAAACCCTGTGCGCGATAGGCGGCGGCGATGTCATAGCCTCGGCCGAGCGAGCAATGCACGACATGGGCCGGGCAGCCCGTTTCGGCACCGGTTTCATAGATCTGGTTGGAAGCAAGCAGCTCCGTCAGCGGCGGACGCGACAGGCCGTGCGCGCGATAGTCCGTGATGCCGGCCGCCTTCACCTTGGCGATCGCCGCACGCACCGCCTCGTCGTCCTCATTGTGCACACCGGCCGTCAGCCCCGTCGGCGCGATGGCGCGGAAACAATCCTCCAGCAGCGCCGCCGGAATGCGCGGAAAGCGCTTCGGGTCCGTGCCGAAGGTCGAGAACTTGAAGGCCGCGACGCCCGCCTCGACCATTTCCGCAATGCGCGCCGGTCCCTCCTCGGGATCGACGGTGCCATAGAGCGCGAAATCGACGCGCGCCTGCGGCGACGCATGATCGACCTTGATCTTCACCGCCTCGGCCGAGCAGACGAGATTGCCCTCGTCATAGGGCATGTCGACGATGGTGGTGACACCGCCGGCGGCTGCCGACCGCGTCGACCAGATGAAATCCTCCTGGTTCTTCTGCGAGAGCGAATGGACCTGCGCATCGATGGCGCCGGGCAGGATTAGCGCGCCGGAGAGGTCAAGCCGCTCCTTCGCCGCCGGCATTGCGCCCTGGCCGATATGCACCACCTTGCCATCCCGCACCGCGACATGGCCGCCTTCGACGATACGGTCCGCCAGAACCACGGTGCCTTTCAAAACGAGATCGAAATCGGCCATCGGGGTTTCCTCAGGGTTTCAGGGCAAAGAAGCTGTCGACATCCGCCATGGGTGCGGCATCGACAAAGGCGGCGAGCGCCTCGGGGCTGGCGAGGTCGCGGTCGAGCGCCTCGATTTCGGCGGAAAGCGGCCGGTCCTTGCGATAGAAGGGGCTGATCGCCCGCGTGCGCTGATAGGCGATGGCGGCGACACCCTCGGTATTGTCGCCGGCAAGATCGATTGCCTGGGCAGAGAGCATGGCCTCCAGCGCCGCAAGCTGGCGCAGGTCGCGCACCTGGCTTTCCATGCGCTCGACGATGAGCGGCAGGAAGGTCGCCTCCTCCTCCAGCCCGCCGGCCACGACGATGGACTGCGCCGAGATCGGCACCGCCAGCGACTGGATGCGCATGTAGAGTTCGACGGCAAGTTTCAGGAGCGGGCCGAAGCCCGTCGCCGTCTCGCCGGGCGCGACGAGATTGACCGGCAGGTTGCGGCGCACGCCGTTGGCGAGCAGCACGCAGCGGTTCAGCACGTTGCGGGCGAGATGGGCAAAGCCTGTCTGCGCCGCCTCGACATAGAGCGTGGTCGAGAGCGGCAGCGAACCGCCCGAGGCCATGACGTGACTGTCCATCACGACCGGATTGTCATCCGACTGTGCCGTCGCCTCGACCAGCCGCTCGGCCGCGGTCATCAGCGTATCCAGGCAAGCGCCGAAAACCTGGGCGGTCATGCGTAGGCTGAGCGGGTCATGGATGGCCGATGGCTTCGGCCAATGCCCCGATGTCGCCTGCGCCTCGAACCAGGTGCCGGCCAGCGCCTCGCCATGCGCCGAAAGCCTTGCGGCCACCCGCCACGGATCAGCCGACGCGCCGAGCGCCAGCGACGAGAGCACGCCCGTCACCATCAGATTGCGGATCGCCTTCGCCGCCTCGCGCACGACATTGGCGGCGGCGGCGTGCGAGATGGCATTGACGCTGAGGGCCGCCAGCGCATCGCGCGGCTGCATGCGGTAGGGCTTCAGGCCGGCGCGCTTCAGCGCTTCCGGCGCCGGCAGGCGCTCGCCGCCATACCAGGCCTCGCCCTCGCCGGTCATGACGGCGGCGATCTGGCCCATAAGGCCGATATCGGCGCAGCCCATCGAGCCATGCCGGCGCACGACGGGCACGACATCCTTTTCCAGCAGCGCCAGGAAGGCATCGATCAGCTCCGGGCTGCAGCCGGAATAACCGCCGAGCGCCGTGTTGACGCGGATCGCCATCGCCTTGCGCACGATCGGCAGCGTGAAAGGCTCGCCGGTGCCGAAATGGTGGGCCTTGACGAGATTGTTGTTGAACTCGACGAGATCGTCCGCCGTCCAGAGCTTGTCCTTCATCGAACCGACGCCGGTATTGGCGCCGTAGATCGGCAGGCCCGTCGCAAGACGGTCGGTAATCACGAGGCGGGAGGTGCCGACGCGCCCCATGCCGATCTCGCAGGCCACCGGACGCCGCGCACCCGTGCCGATCGCCTCCAGCGTGGCGAAATCGAGCGGTTGGCCGGTGAGATAGAGCGTATCGGCGGAAGCGAGCATGTTTCAAAAAGCCTGTTTTTCAGAGGCAATCCCAGGAAAGCGCTGCGCGGTTTTCCGTCGGGAATTGCATGGGGATGTTATGCGGAACGGAAACGGAGCGTATATCCCAAAACCCGCACAGTTCATGCTATAGGTCGAACAGCCAGCAAGAAGCCGAAGGACCTACCGTGGATCTATCCACCCTCTGCCTTGTGCACAGCATTCTTGAGGAACGCGGCATCCGCAGGGCAGCCGCCATCTGCCGCCGCCCGGCCTCCAGCGCCAGCGCCGCGCTGCGGCGGATCGAGGCCGTGCTGTCCGTGCCGCTCGTGCGCCGGGATGGCCAGGCCCTCGTGCCCACGCTGGAGGCGGAAGCCCGCCTGCCGCGCTTCGCCGACATCGCCCGTGCCGCCGCCGCACTCACCGCATTGGGCGACGGCGACGGCACCATCCCGCTTACCGCCCTCTCGCGTTTTGCAGCCACGGCCCGCGCCGGCAGCATCAACGCCGCCGCCAAAAGCCTAGGCCTCGGCCAGCCGCAACTCACCCGCCAGCTCAGCCACCTGGAAACGACGATTGGCTGCAAGCTGCTCGATCGTTCGGCTTCAGGCGTAAGTTGCACGCCGGAAGGTCTGGAGGCGCTGGCGCTCGCCGAACGCATCGGCGCCGCCTGGGAACAACTCTTCGCCGCTTCCGCCGAACGCTTCCGCCGCAGCGCCGCCACGTGGCGGCTCGGCACGATCATTCCCTTCGGCCACGAAAGCGAGATCGCCGCCATGCTGGCGCGTCTTGCCGTGGAATGGCGAAGCGCACGCCCTCGCCAGCCGCTCTTCCTGTCTTCCACCACCGCAGACGAACTCGTCTCCGGCCTCAAGAACCGCCGCTTCGACCTGATCCTGCTCGATACGGACCATTATCCCGCCGAATTCGACGGGCATCTGATCGGCCGCTCACAACTGGCACTCGCCGCCCCGCGTGCGCTGAAGGAGTCCGAGCGTCAAGACTTAGCCGCCCTGTTGCGCCGCTATCCCATCGCCGTGCCGAGCCCGAAAAGCGGCCTGCGCCAGATGACCGACCGCTTTCTCGAAGCCACACTTTCCCCGCCTGAGCGCTCCCGCCTGTCGCTGGTCGAGGTCGACTCGATCCCCGTCATCATCAATCTCGTGCTGGACCACGGCCACCTCTCCGTGCTTCCGGAGCATTCCGTCGCCAATATCAACCCACCCCCGACGCTGCTGCCGCTCGACGCTGCCTACCAGCAATCCCTCAGCCTCGTCTGGCCGCGCGACGCCCTCTCCCGGCAGGCGGCGGAGACGATGGTGAAGCTGCTCGCGAAATCCTAGCCTTTCGCCCCCGCCCGCAGCCGCCGCCGGGTCTCCGTCGGGCTTTCGTGATAGTGCGCGCGATAGCTGCGCGAGAAGGCGGAGGAGGAGTTGAAGCCGGTGAGCGCGGCGATATCGGCGAATTCGGCCTTGGTCTCGATGACCTTGCGCCGGGCCGCATTGAGGCGCAGCGCCAGATAGTGCTGGTGGGGGGCAACGCCCATCGATTCCTGGAAGAGGTCCTGGAGATGGCGGGCGCTGATGCCGACACGCTTGGCAAGCCGCGTCAGCGTGAGCGGCGCATCCACCGTCTCCTCCATCAGCCGCACGGACTGGCTGACGCGCTGGTCGGCGACGCGCATGTTGCCGAGGGCCGGCACCTGCAGAAGGCCGCCCGTGCGTTCGTGCTCGTAGATGAACAGCCGCGACACCTCGAGCGCCAGCGAATAGCCCTGCCTGCGGCGGATGATTTCCAGCATCAGGTCGAGCGTCGGCAGCGAGCCGCCTGTCGTGATGCGCTTGCCGTCGATGACGTAGCGCTCGCGCATGACTGCGATCTGCGGATAGCGCGAGGCGAATTCCTCCATGTCCTCCCAGTGAACGGTCACGGAATGGCCGTTGAGCAGGCTCGCTTCTGCAAGCAGCCAGCAGCCGGATTCGATGCCCGCCATCATCGAGCGGTAGCGCGCCGTCTGCGAAAGCTGGCGGCGCAACAGAGGCGTCGCACTCATCTGCCATTGATAGCTGGAGAGCACGAAGAGCGGATGAGCCTCCTTCTCCGGCCGGAACACGCCGTCGACGGGCACGGGAATGCGGCTGCGCGTCTCCACCGGTGTGCCATCCGGCGAGAAGATACGCCAGCGATAGAGGTCCTGGCCGGAGATGCGGTTGGCCGCACGCAAGGGTTCGATGACCGAGGCGACGAGAATGAGGTTCGTCTCGGGCAGCACGAGAATATCGATGTCGAGTGTATCGGCGGATGGATCGAGCATAGCGGCATCCTGCTTTTTCATCTCTCGAATTGTCAAGGATGGATCCGAAAAGTGAAAGCACTGCGCCTTCTCTTGGCTCGTAATGGACCCAACAAGAATTCTGGGAGAGACCACATGCCCTTAGCCATGAACCGTGATGTCTTCATCACCTGCGCCGTCACCGGCTCCGGCGACACCGCCGGCAAATCGCCCCATGTTCCGCGTTCGCCCAAGCAGATCGCCGAATCGGCCATCGACGCCGCCAAGGCCGGTGCCGCCGTCGTGCACTGCCATGTCCGCGATCCGGAAACCGGCGCGCCGAGCCGTCGCAACGACCTCTACCGCGAAGTGACCGAGCGCATCCGCGATGCGGAAGTCGACGTGGTGCTGAACCTCACCGCCGGCATGGGCGGCGACATGATCTTCGGCGGCACCGAACAGCCGCTGCCGCTCAACCCCGTCGGCACCGACATGGTGGGCGCGACCGAGCGTGTCAGCCACGTCGCCGAATGCCTGCCGGAAATCTGCACGCTCGATTGCGGCACGATGAACTTCTCGCTCGGCGACTATGTGATGACCAACACGCCGTCGATGCTGCGCGCCATGGGCCGCATGATGACCGACCTCGGCGTACGTCCGGAAATCGAAGCCTTCGACACCGGCCACCTCTGGTTCGCCAAGCAGCTCGTCGAGGAAGGCGTCATCGAGGATCCGGTCCTCATCCAGCTCTGCATGGGCATTCCGTGGGGCGCACCCGACGATCTCAACACCTTCATGGCGATGGTCAACAACGTGCCGGCCAACTGGACCTTCTCGGCCTTCTCCATCGGCCGCAACGCCATGGCCTATCCGGCAGCATCCGTGCTGGCCGGCGGCAATGTCCGCGTCGGCCTGGAAGACAATCTCTATGTCGGCAAGGGCCAGCTCGCCACCAACGCGCAGCTCGTCGAAAAGGCGGTCAACATCGTCGAGAGCATGGGCGCCCGCATCATCGGCCCGGCCGAAGTGCGCGAGAAGCTAAAACTGACGAAGCGCGCGCCGCGCGGCTGATATGGTCCGGGTTGCCCCTCACCCTAGCCCTCTCCCCGCAAGCGGGGAG
>NZ_JBLZPH010000054.1:0-38361 GCF_049199205.1 Shinella sp. M31
GGCGGCACGCGCTTTGGCAGCGATGTCGCGCAGTTCCGCGATGAAGCCCTTGATATGGTTGCCATCCGACAGCGGCAATTTGCGCGTCACGAGGTCGATCGCCTGGATGCCGTTGGTGCCCTCGTAGATGGGGGCGATGCGGGCGTCGCGATACAGGCGCGCCGCGCCGGTTTCCTCGATGAAGCCCATGCCGCCATGCACCTGCACGCCGAGCGAGGACACGTCGACGCCGGCATCGGTAGCGAAGCTTTTGGCGATGGGGGTGAGCAGGCTGGCGCGCTCGGCCCAATGTTTCGCGTCCTCGCCATGCGCCATGTCGACAGCGTGGGCGCAGGCATAGGTGATGGCGCGTGCGCCCTGGGTCAGCACCTTCATGGTGAGCAGCATGCGGGCGACATCCGGGTGCTCGATGATCGGGCTCATACCCGCCCCCTGCCAGCCCGGCGCCTTGCCCTGCGTGCGTTCCTTCGCATAGGCGATTGCCTTCTGCGTGGCGGCCTCGGCAATCGCCACGCCCTGCATGCCGACGGCAAGGCGGGCATTGTTCATCATGGTGAACATGCAGGCGAGGCCGCGGTTTTCCTCGCCGACCAGCCAGCCGATGGCGCCCGGTTCATCGCCGAAGCGGCCGTCGCCATAGATCATCGTGCAGGTCGGCGAGCCGTGGATACCGAGCTTGTGTTCGATGGAATGGCAATGCGCATCGTTGCGGGGCCCAAGCGAACCATCCGCATTGACGAGGAATTTCGGCACGAGGAACAGCGAGATGCCGCGCGTGCCGGCCGGCGCATCCGGAAGGCGGGCGAGCACGAGATGCACGATATTGTCGGTAAAATCATGCTCGCCATAGGTGATAAAGATCTTCTGGCCGAACAGGCGGTAGGTGCCGTCGTCGCGGCGTTCGGCGCGCGTCTTCATCACGCCAAGATCCGAACCGGCATGCGGCTCGGTGAGGTTCATCGAGCCCATCCATTCGCCGGAGACCATTTTGGGCAGATAGGTCGTCTTGAGATGGTCGGAACCATGCGTCGTCAGCGCCTCGATGGCGCCGATCGTCAGCGTCGGGCCGATCGCGAAGGCCATCGAGCCGCTGTTCCACATTTCGAGTGCTGCGACATGCAGCATATGGGGAAGCCCCTGTCCGCCGAAATCCGGTGCTGCGGTCAGCGAATTCCAGCCGCCCTCCGCCCAGGCCTTATAGAGCGCGGGCCAGCCATCCGGCATTTTCACGGCGCCGTCGACGAAGCGGGCACCCTGCTTGTCGCCGATCTCGGCAAGCGGCGCGACTTCCTCGGTGGCAAAACGGCCGGCTTCGGACAGGATGGCATCGACGAGGTCGTCCGTGAGGTCGCCGAGACGGCCACCCTCCAGTGCGGGCGCAAGCCCTGCGACATGTTTCAGCGTGAACGCAATCTCCTCGACCGGCGCCTTGTACATCACTATCCTCCTGCGACCGCCCTTCGGGATTTGGCCCGATGGCCCTGTGCCTGCCGGGCAGATTATTGATTTTTACGTAAACGTCAATCTTCCGCAAAGGCTGCGCATACGAAAACAGGCCACCCGGTTGGCGGACCGGGCAGCCTGTCTTCAGCGCCGGAGGACCATCCGGCACGCTTTGTCAGAGATCAGCGATAGGGCGATACACACTGCCGGCGCGGGCCGCCATAGGGCTGGTAGGTGTTGTCATAGGCGCGATACGAACGGTAGCGATTGGCGCACCAGTTCACATGCGAGCCTCCGCCGGTATAGCCACCGTCATTGGCGATAGCACCGCCGATGATGGCACCGGCACCGAATGCGGCGAGCGGGAACCAATAACCGTTATGATGGCGATAACCCGGGCGTGCATAGCGGTAGCCGCGATGACCACGGTACCAGCCGTGGCGATAGCCGCGGTCACCGCGCCAATGACGATCACGCCGATCGGCGCGCCAATGGCGATTGCCATGGCGCTCTCTCCAGACACGACGGCCTTCATAGCGACCGTTATGATCGCGGACGAGCTGAATGTCGCCTTGCCCGCCGGCTACCTGCACACTGGTCGATGCCAGCGGCATCGCGCCAGCCGGAACGACCGGTGTGAAGGCAAAGAGCGCCGACATCGCGACAGCAAAACACTTTCCTGAAAATTTCATGACTGTTCTCCCAAAAGCGCCGCCTCTCGGAAGAAGATGCGGCAGTTTCGCATAGGAACGTAGCTTACGGTTGTTTGTTCCGACCGGCAGTAAAAACTGCGTTAGCGGAGCATTAACCATATCCACGCACCATGGCCGTTCGCGGAGGACCGGGAATCGAACAGGAGCGTCCATTGCATCAGAACCATCTTTCCGGCCTTGCCGCCCTTCTCTTTTCACTGACGCTGCCCCTCTCCGCCGGGGCGGCCACCATCGAACCGTGGAAGAAAACGAACAATGCCATCGTCATCGATGCCTATGAGTTGAACGAGATCGACTGGTCGGAAATGCTCTCCGATACGCGCATCGCCGGCTTCATCTCCAAGGCGTCGGACGGCCTGCCGGAAAGCTATAGCTGCAAGGGCGAGCACAGCGGCGACACCATCGCCCACTGCAAGACGATGTGGCGCAAATATGCGGTCAGCCGCGAACTCTATGAGACGCGCAGGCTGCTCGCCCGTGCCAAGGGCCTGCTCTGGGGCGCCTATCACCTCGCCCGTCCCGGCAATCCGATCGACCAGGCCAACCATTTCCTCGACTATGCCAATCCGCAGGACGACGAGATGATGGTGCTTGATATCGAGGGCATCGACCCCGACAATTACATGTCGCTCGAGGATGCCCAGATCTTCGCCGGCCATATCAAGACGCGCACCGGGCGCTATCCCGTGCTCTACACGAACCATTCCACCGCCCGCACCATCGCGCTCAACCGCGACAAGTACCGCATCCTCTCGCGCCTGCCGCTCTGGTATGCCCGCTACAAGCCGGGCATCGAGGGCGCGTTCCCGATGGGCAACTGGGACAGCTACGCGCTCTGGCAGTTTTCGGCCGGCGTCAACTGCTCCAAGCGCCGCTGCCCCTACCGCGTGAAGGGCGCCGAAAACGACATCGACGTCAATGTCGCGCCGATGAGCAAGGCGGACCTCGCCAGGACCTGGGCCTTCGGCAGCCTTTTGCCGGAAAAGCCGCAAGAACCGGTCGATACGATGCTGACGGCCTCGATCCCAACCGGCGGCTCGTTCCAGGCAACCGTGAAAGCCGAAGCTGCCGCCGGCACCGGCGCACAGACGACCGGCGCCGTCACGCTCGCCTCGGGCACGGCGTCCTCGTTCCCCGTTGCCGTCACCGCCGAGGTCCGGGCCGGCATCATGGCGAAGGGAACGACCAGCACCACGCTCGGCCGCCGCATGGTCGAAGTGACGCCACTCAACTATCAGGATTTCTGAGCGCCATTCCCGCCGGCGCAGCGTGGCTGCACCGGCGCGTCGCTCACGCCTCGATCTGCACGTCGCCGATCGGCCGCGAGCAGCAGGCGAGGATGTAGCCTTCCTCGATCTCGTCATCGAGAATACCGCCATTGTGGCGCATCTCGACTTCGCCCGAGACCTTCATGACCCGGCAGGTGCCGCAGAGGCCCCCTTCGCAGGCCGCACCGATGCGCACGCCGGCGGCGCGCGCCGTCTGCAGGATCGTCTGCCCGGGAGGGCATGAGGCGTCCTTGCCGGCCATGGTGAAGGTGACGGTCGAAACGGCATTGGCGTCAACGGCCTGTTCTCCGGCACCGGCGCGGATGGCGATCGCCTCCGGGGCGGGCGCATTGGCCGGCTGGAAGCTCTCCTCGTGGTAGCGGTTCATGTCGAAGCCGCAAACCTTGAGCATGTCCTTGACGCCGCGCATGAAGGGTTCCGGACCGCAGCAGAAGACGGTGCGCTCGCGGAAATCGGGTGCGAGCAGCGAGAGGCGGGCGGCGTCGATGCGGCCGCGCAAGCCGTGCCAGCCGTCCCGCGGATTGTGCCCCTCCACGACGAAGCCGAGCGCGAGGTTCGGCATCTGGGCGGCGAGGCATTCGAGTTCCGGCTTGAACAGCAGGTCCTCGGGTTTGCGGGCGCAGGAGATGAAGGCGACGTTGGATTGCGGCGCGCAATCGGCCATCCAGCGCGTCATCGACATCATCGGTGTGACGCCGGAGCCCGCCGAGATGAACAGGTATTTTTCTGCAGGGTAGCGCACGAAGGAAAAGTCGCCGAGCGGCCCGAAGGCCTTCAGCCTCATGCCGGGGCGCAGATGATCGAACATCCAGCGCGTGCCGATCGAGTTCTTCTGCGCCTTCACTGTCACCGCGACGGAGAACGGCCGCGAGGGCGTCGAGGAGAGCGTGTAGGTGCGCATGACCGGCGCGTCCTCCGACACCGGCAGTTCCAGCGTGGCGAACTGGCCCGGCAGATAGCGGAACCAGTTCTTCTGATCGGAGCTGAAGGTGAAGGTCATCACATCGGCCGTCTCCACTGTCGCGGCGATGCATTCGAGCAGGTTATGGCGATCATGCCAGGGATGAAGTTCGTCGAAATGACGAAAATGGCTTGCAATCGTCATGTCAGGCCACCCGCGACATCGGTTTCTTGCTGTCCAGCCGGTCGATCATGAAGTTCGAATACCATTCGACAAACTGCATGACGCCCCCCTCGTCCTCCGGCGAATAGGGGCCGGGCTGGTAGGCCGGCGAGCGGATGCCGAAGGCGTTTTCCTCGACGATCTGGCGGTCCTGGTCGTTGGTCTCAGTCCAGACATGGGTGAGTTCGTCGAGCCGGTAATCGACACCCTCGACGGCGTCCTTGTTGACCAGCCATTTGGTCGTGACCTGCGTCAGTTCAGGGCCGAGCGGCAGGACGCGGAAGGTGATGGCGTGGTCGGCCAGCACGTGGTTCCAGGTCGTGGGATAATGGAAGAGCAGCAACGTGCCGATGCCGCTTTCCAGCACATCGTTCGACAGCGGGCGCTGGACGGCGCGTGCACCGGACATGGTGTAGCTCTCGGCCTCCTGGATGAGCGGCATGCGGGCGGCGCGGAACTGGCCGGTCGGCGACATGCGGAACTCGCTCGGCAGGCCGGCGGCCTCGCATTTTCCCCAATGCGCGGCGATGACAGCGTCGTCCTTGGCGCCCTGCACGCCCGTGGCGGTCGGCGCTTCCGGGTAGGTGCGGCAGAGTTCGGGATGGTTGGCGGCGCAGTGATAGCACTCGCGGTTGTTTTCCCAGACGAGCTTCCAGTTGCCCTTCTCGATGATCGTGCTTTCGAAGGCGACCTTCGTTTCGCCGAGACGGTGGCGGGCGAGATAGGGCTCTGCCGTGCTGCGGAAGGCGGAAAAATCCGGCGCGTCATCGGCAAGGCAGATGAAGATGTAGCCGCCGAGGGTTTCGCAATGGATCGGCTTCAGGCTGTGCTGCGTCCGGTCGAAATCCTCGGCCATGTGGCGGGCGAAGAGCAGCGAGCCGTCGAGCTCGTAGGTCCACTGATGATAGGGACAGACGAGCTTGGCCGAGGTGCCCTTCTGCTGGGTGCAGACGCGCGAGCCGCGGTGGCGGCAGGAATTGTGCAGCGCGCGGATCGTGCCCGAGCGGTCGCGGGTGATGACGACGGGATAGTCGCCGACCTGCACGGTAAAATAATTGCCGGCCTTGGGGATTTCGCAGTCATGGCCGATGAACAGCCAGTCGCGATACCAGATCGTCTCCATGTCGAGCTTGTAGTGGTCGAGGTCGATGTAGAAGGCCTGTTCGAGGCTGTGGCCTTCACGCCGGTTCTTCAGCTTGCGGAGCACGTCACTGCGGATATCCATGGCAATCCTCATAGGTCCAATTGGGGGATGAGGCGCACGGAGGAGACGGCATCCAGGCACGAAAACGCCCGGCATGCACGCTTCCCGGCCGCCCGCCGCAGCCAGTCACGATCTTTTCTCCAGGCTGGTTTCCGGGCTGAGGAGTGGCCATGCAGGACTGAGCCTGCGACCGACGCGGCGCCTTCCCAGACTTGCGTCCAGTGGCTTTTTGCCGCTTTTGCTCCAACACCGTTGCGGGGGCAGCGCCGGATTTCAACCGGCTTCCCAATTCTCCGCCCTCCCTAGAAGGCGACACCTTGAGTGTCTTTATCTAACCGCAAGAATCATCGACCGACATGTCAAAAAACGACACAGCCTCATGATTTGACGACAACAAAGAAATGAAGGAGACACATCGCAGTTGCGACATTTATCAATATATATCAATATAATATGCCTTTTAATTACGCGCATTGGCGCGAGAACAGGCAAGGCGATACCTAAAACGGCAGCTTGTCATATTGCGACCACGGAACCCGCCCTGCAAGGTTTCAGGGGGCAAACGGCAAGGAATGCTTAACGCCGTTTCCATAAACTTCCGCCATCAGGGCGTGCGCGCAAAGCGCCGCGCGAGCAGGAGTGCGCGGGTGCAGCAACAGCAGACGAAGTTTCGCTATTACGATGCCGTCGCCTACAAGCGCGCGAACCCGCCAAAATCCGCCGTGCACACGGAATTCCTGCGCACCGGGCGCATCGACCGCACGCCCGACAATTGGAGCCCGAGCGAGAAGCGCTACCTCTCCTATGCCGAGGTGGCCGAGCGCACGGGCCGCAAGCTGGAACGCGCTGGCTCCGTCACGCATGACCGCATCAACGGTTTTCACCGTGCGATCCAGTTCCCCAAGCTGATCTTCCACCGCACCCTCGCGGGAACGCCGCATCTCGGCTATTGCCACATCACGGTGGCCAATTCGAGTTTCGCGGATTTCCAGAATGTGCAATGGGCCTTCTACATGGCCAATTTCTTTGCCGAGATCGGCGAGGAAGAGCAGTTCTTCGCCGGCATTTCGAAAAAGCACGGCCGCATGTATTTCGCCGTTGCCATCACACCGACGGACCATGAAGGCCGTCTCGCGATCGACCGCAACGTGCGCGGCAATGGCGTGATCTTCCGCACGGATGATCCCAAGCTCGCCATGAAGAACGTGCTGATGCTCGGTGCCCGCAACGAGGCGCTGCGCAAGATCATCAGCGCGCTTTAATTTTCTGAACGCAATTCCGGACGCAAAACCGCTTCACACTTTTGCTGGAATTGCTTCTCACGCCCGATACAGCATCCATTCCTTGCCCGCCGGCACCTCGTCGCCGCGGCCGTAGATGACGATCCGGTCGCCGCCGGATGTCTTGGCTTCGAGGAGCGCCCGTTCGCAGGCCGAGGAGAGGTCGAGCGCGCTGTCGGCGCGATCCGACATGCAGACACCGGCCGATAGGGTGAGATGGCCGAGATTGCGGCTGGTGCGCGGATCGCGCAGCGCCACCGTCTGGAAGGCGGCGCGCAGGAGGTCGATCAGCCGCTCCACCTCCCCTTCATCCGCGGTGTTGAACAGGAAGCCGAAGCGCAGGCCGTCGAAGCGCACTGCAAGGTCGCTCGTCGGGAACGCCTGGCGGATGAGGCCGCCGTAGAAGGTCACGAGATGGTCGGACAGAGCCTCGATCTGGGCGGGTGAGAAGCGGCGCTCCGCATCCACTTCCGCCACCACGACCCCGCAGAGCATCGGCAGGGCGGGGTTCGCATAGACGCGGGCGAGTGCCTTGTTGAAGGCGCGGCGGTTGCCGAGCTTCGTCGGCGGATCGACGAATTTCATCGCCTCGAATTCCGCCATCTCCTTCTGGATGCCGTCCATCGCGGCCGATTGCGCGGCGACCTTTTCCGCCATTTCTGCCGTGTGGGTGACACGCAACTCGGTGGCGCGCTGCAGGGCTTCCAGCGAGCTGCCGAGCGCGCCGCCGACGCTGCCGATCACCTGCGAGGCCTCGCCGATCAGGCGGCCATAATCGTTCAGCGAGGAGCGCTCCTGGCTGAGCAGGTCCATGAAATTGCTCATCTCGTTGCTGATGGCACCCGCCGAGCGCTGCAGCACGCTCGCCTCGTGCTGGTGCGGCAGGTATTTCCGGCCGAGCTCGTCGAGGGCGGCCTGGGTCTTGTATTTGCCGAGCGCGATGAAGTCGCGCACGAGATCCGGATTGCTGCCGGCATAGGCCTCGTAGACCAGCTCGTAATTGCGCGGCAGGCCGTCTATGCCCATCTGCTTCATGGCCGTTGCAACGCGCAAGGCGACGTCGGTGGTCGAGGATTTCCGGTTAGCCATTCAGATGCGGACCTGCTTGCGGGACGTTTCAGCCTGACCGTATCAGCCCGGTCTTTCGGCCGCTCTAATCCGGTCGTTCATATTTTAGCCATCCGCCGAACTCTTGGCATTTGCCGGCAAAGCCCTGTAAAGGAAGCGGCAAAGACGGAAGGGCGAGATGGCTGATATCGTTGATACGCGCACGGATGCGGAGGAAGCGCTGGCGCGCGCCACCGAAACGCTCGGCCGCGGCGTGCCGGTCGCGATCCCGACCGAGACGGTCTACGGCCTTGCCGCCGATGCGACCAATCCGCTCGCCATCACCCGCATCTACGAAATGAAGGGCCGACCGCGTTTCAATCCGCTGATCTGCCATATGGCTGATCTCGCCATGGCGGAGAAACACGCCGTCTTCGACCCGCTGTCACGCGCGATCGCCGAGGCCTTCTGGCCGGGGCCGCTGACGCTCGTGTTGCCCATCCGCCCGGAGAGCGCCATCCATCCGCTGGCGCGCGCGGGCCTCGATACGGTCGGCATCCGCATTCCCAAGGGCTTTGCCAGCCGGCTGCTTGCCGCGTTCGACAAGCCGCTCGCCGCCCCCAGCGCCAACACATCCGGCCGCATCAGCCCCACCACCGCCCGCCATGTCGCCGACGATTTCGGCGCGAAGCTCGAACTGGTCCTCGATGGCGGGCCGGCGGTCGTCGGGCTCGAATCCACCATCATCAAGGTCGAGGGCGAGACGATCCGCCTGCTGAGGCCCGGCGGGCTGGATGCCGCCGACATCGAGCGCGTCACGGGCCTGCCCGTGCAGCGCAACGAGACGGCCGGCGCGACCATCGAGGCGCCCGGCATGCTCGCCTCGCATTACGCGCCGGATGCGCCGGTGCGGCTTGATGCAAGCGAGGTGCGGCCGGGTGAAGTGCTGATCCGCTTCGGGGGCACGCCGCTTCCCGGCGAGGCGCAAGCCGCGCTGGTGCTCGACCTCAGCCCTTCCGGCGACCTTGCAGAAGCCGCCGCCAATCTCTTCGGCTACATGAAACAGGCGGACGCCACGGGTGCCGGTGCGATCGCCTTCTCGCCCATTCCCGCTACCGGCCTGGGCGAGGCGATCAACGACCGTTTGCAGCGGGCCGCCGCCCCGCGCGGATAATATGGAGACGACGACCATGGCTGCCGCAATGCTTTCTCCCGCGCTGATTTCCCGTTTCGCCGCCATTACCGGTCCGGCTTATGCGCTGGTCGATGACAGGGAGATCGCGCCCTATCTCGTCGAAAGCCGCGGGCTTTACCATGGCACCTCGCCGCTGGTGCTGCGGCCCGGCTCGGTGGAGGAGGTCTCGGCTATCCTGGCGCTTGCGACCGAAACCGGCACGGCCATCGTGCCGCAGGGCGGCAATACCGGCCATGTCGGCGGCAGCGTGCCGCGCGAGGGCAAGGCGGATGTCGTGCTGTCGCTCTCCCGCCTCAACCGCATCCGCGATATCGATCCGGTCGGCAATGTCATCGTCGCCGATGGCGGCGCGGTGCTGGCGGAGATCCAGAAGGCCGCGGAAGACGTCGACCGGCTCTTCCCGCTGTCGCTCGGCTCGGAAGGCACCTGCCAGATCGGCGGCAACCTTTCCACCAATGCCGGCGGCACCGCGGTGCTCGCCTATGGCAATATGCGCCATCTCTGCCTCGGCCTCGAAGTCGTGCTGCCGACCGGCGAGGTGTGGAACGGCCTGCGTCGCCTCAAGAAGGACAATACCGGCTACGACCTGCGCAACCTCTTTATCGGCGCCGAGGGCTCGCTCGGCGTCATCACCGGGGCGGTGCTAAAACTCTTTCCGCGCCCGCTCGGCCACGAAGTTGCCTTTGCCGGGCTGAAATCCGTCGAGGATGCGCTTGCGCTTTTCGAACGCGCCGCGAGCCGCTGCGGTACCGCGCTCACCGGCTTCGAACTGATGCCGCGCCTCGGCGTCGATTTCACCACGCGGCACATTCCCGGCGTGCGCGATCCGCTGGCGACGCGGCATGACTGGTATGTGCTGATCGACATCTCGACCTCGGACGCCGCCGAGACGGCGAGCCGCATGATGGAGGCGCTGCTGGGCGAAGGGATCGAGGCGGGGCTGGTCGAGAATGCCGTGATCGCCTCCAGCGAAGAGCAGCGCAAGGCGCTGTGGCACATGCGCGAAAGCATGTCGCCGGCCCAAAAGCCGGAGGGCGGCTCGATCAAGCACGACGTCTCCGTGCCGGTCTCCTCCATTCCGGCTTTCATGGCGGAAGCCGATGCGGCCGTGATGGCGGCCATGCCGGGCGCGCGCATCTGCTCCTTCGGCCATATGGGTGATGGCAATATCCACTACAACATCTCGCAGCCCATCGGCGCCGACAAGCAGGCTTTCCTCGATCGCTGGCGCGAGATGAACCACCTCGTGCACGGCATCGTCTTGAAATACAACGGCTCGATCTCCGCCGAGCACGGCATCGGCCAGCTGAAGCGCGACGAGCTGGCGGCGGTGCGCACGCCGATCGAGATGGACCTGATGCGAAGGGTCAAACACGCCTTCGACCCGGCCGGCATCATGAACCCCGGCAAGGTCGTCGCCGGCTGAGTTTAACCGCCGGTGCGCAGCTGGGCGAGCGACATCATCGTGTCGGCGCTGATGCTGGCGGAGCCGGAGCTGGTCAGCACCGACAAGGCGGGATTGTCGGTCGCCTGGTTGTCGAGGTCGTAGAGCACCGAGAACTTGGTGATCATCTTGGCGACCTTTTCCGGATCCTGCAGGTCTTCGAGCTTCAGGTAGCGCTTGACCATGTTGGCCTGGGCGTCGATGTCGGCGCTGCCCACCTCGTCCGGCAGCTGGAAGAGCGTCTTGAACACCTGGAAAAGTGCGTCGTCAGCCAGAACGTCGTAGGCGCTGGAGATCGTGCCGGCCTTGCGCTCGAAATAGAGCGCGAGGCGTACGCCGGCATTGTCGTTGCCCGCCTCTTCTTCCATCTGCTGGCGCACATAACTGTCGATCGTTTCGTAGATGCCGCGGCGTGATTGGATCTGCGCGTCATCGGGCTGCTGGACCTTGCCCTCGGCGTTGAAATTGAACGAGGCGACGACCTTGCGGTAGGCCCGGTCGCTCTGCTGGTTGACGAAGCTCTTGGGGTCGTCGAGGTCGGAGGCGAAAATCTTCTTCAGGAAGGCGGTGTCAACGCTCTTGGGGTCGATATCGTTGGCTTCCAGCACGAAATTGACGAGGCGCTTGTCGGCCAGCAGCTCATCGACGGATTCGATCTTCTGCATCTGGACGGAGTAATATTTCGCCTCTTCCTGCGCCTTGGTCTTGTCGTCCTCCGTTCCGAAACGGGATTTTTCCACCACATAGGCACGCGAGGTGACGATGATCTCGGCTTCGGACTGGGCCAGCTTCGGCGCGGTGATGTTACCCTTCGCATCAAAATTGAACGCCTTCGCAAGCTCGACATAACGTTCGTCCTTGAGCTGGTACACATAGCTCTTGGGATCGTTGAGGTCGCTTTTCAGCACGTTCTTGATCGTCAGCGCGGAAACCTTCGTCGGATCGAGGCCGAAGGCCTTCAACGCGAAGTCGTAGACCGAGGCTTCGCCGACAAAATCGTTGATCGTCTTGACGGCGCTGATCTGGCTCTTGAAGCGCTTGACGGCGGTCGCATCCGCCTCGTCGTCCTTGTCGTTGTAGGTATTCATATAGGCGTTGCCGATGGTCGTCGTCTGCGCGGCCGTCTGGGCGGTATCGCCGGCCGCAAGCGTGCCGTCTTCCTGGAAGTTGAAGGCATTGCGCAGCGCGAAATACGCCGCCTTGTCCTGACCGCCGTACAAGTTGATGTAGCTTTGTGCATCGTTCGGATCGGCGCTGCTCGTCAGGATGTTCTTGATGGTGGAACTGACGACGGTCACCTTGTCGAGCCCGAAGGCGGTCTTGACGTAGTTCAGCAGGCGCGGATTGTCGACCAGCTCGCTCGCCGTGGTGATGGAGCCGATGGTCTCCTCGAAATAGGCCCGGTTGAGCAGCGCCGCCGCCGATGTCACACGCGGATTGGAGAGCGTGTAAAGCTCGTTCGTCGTTGCCTTCTGGCTGGCGTCCTGAACGCTTCCGGCCGTTGCCGTGCGGTCGGTGTTGAAATTATAGGCTTCCGCCAGCGTGCGGTATTTCTCGACGCCTTTGATGACCGCATTCTGCTTGGTGATCTCGGCCTTGAGCTGGGCAATGCGGGCGGCATTGGTGGCATTGTTCGTCAGCGTCGAAAGCTCGTCCGCAGCCGTCTGGATCGCCGCCACGGCCGCCGTCTTCTTCGGCTCGAACTGCGTATTGAAATAGCTTGCGGGGTCGTTGAGATCGCTCGTCAGCACGCCGCGGACCGTCGCACGCGAATAGGTGCTCGGGTCGATGCCGTAGGACGTGAACATGTAATTGCGCAGGCGATCGTTGTTGAGGAACTGATCGACATTGGTCGTGCTGTCGATGACGATATTGTAGTAGCGCGTCTCTTCCTTGATGGCCGCGCCGGCATTGTTGGCGGTGGCGGTATAGAGGCCGATCGTCTCGTCGAGCTGCACTTCGGTCTGGGCGGAGGCGGTCGAGTCGGCGAAGCTGAAGGCGGCGGCGAAATTGCGGTAGCGCTCGTCGGTCAGGCTGTTGGCGAAACTCGCGCTGTCCGTCAGGTCGCTGTCCAGCACCTTCTTCATGAAGGCCTTGGCGTAGGTCATCTCTTCGAGACCGAAGGCCTTCACCGCGTAGGAATAGAGCCGGTAGTCGTCGAGGAAGTCGTCGACCGAGGCGACCTTGCCGATGTTTTCCTTGTAATACGCCGCGTCGCGGGCATTGACCGTTTCCGTCGCCGTGCGGTTCAGCGACTTCAACATGTCGTTCGCGATGAGGTTGTAGCTCGTATAGGTCGACAGCATCGAGGCACTCTTCCTTCGGATCATACGCAGGCCGATTATACCGTATTTTCGCGCGCGTGGCTTGTCCGGGCCTTTCTCCGCGACGGTTCAAATGCCCCGGGCGATGTTCACTTCTCCTAAACCGTAGCCCGTGCGGTTTTGATAACCATCAGAAAGCGCAAAGTTTTTTTAACCGCGATTTTTAAGCGACGAGGAAGGGGCCACGCCTATTCTCGCCCTCAGAGGACGAAAAGTCCCGATGAGAAGACCGGACACCGGCTCTCAAGGAAAACAAGGGCGAAAGACATGCTGAATACCGTTTCCAAGCCGGCCTGGGCCGGCACCACGCTCCGGCTCGATCCCAAGCGCTTCCCGCAGGCGATGACCTTCGAACTGCGCGGCGAGGGAACCGATGCCACCATCACGCTCGACGAGCGCGGCGCCGTGTTGCGCAAGGTTCTGCCGTCGAGCGGCCTGCCGCTCTCCATCGCGCTGCCGGCCCGCGCCTTCAAGGGTGTCGCCGCCCGCGCCATCGACCATGGCGACGGCGACGTGACCGTAACGCTGGAACTGCATCACGACGACCCGGATCTGTGCATCCCGCTTCTCGTGGCGCATGACCTGTGCGACATCGCCGCCGACTGGCGCAGCTGGGCGGACGCCTACCGCATTCCCATGCTGATGGTGGAAGCCGACGGCGTCGCCCGCCCGCTCGACGATCACCTGACCGGCACGAACCGGCCCGCCAAGCCGCGCCGCCGCCACTCCTACTTTGCCGACCGCCGCCCGCGCTTCCTTGTGCGCCGCACGACGGGCAAGCTCGGCGTGCAGATGAAGATCGACGGCCGGGAGATCATCGCCCGCCGTTGAGCATGCAGATACCATGAGCCCTTGGGCGTCAGCGCTTTCCTCCAGTCGCGACGACGCCCTTTCCCTTCGGCCATTCCGGGCGCGACCGCCTCGCGTCAGGGAATGGACCCAAAGCCGGCCGTCCCCTGCGGCCGGCTTTTTTCGTGCCCTGTTCCCTTCGGAACACTTTTGCCGTGCGCCGCGTGGGAAAGAGCGTTCAACACGAGCGGCCGAAGCCGCAGCGCAGAACGCAAGGGACACGATCACGATGGCAAAGCTCTTCACCACTCTCCTCGTCCAGATCCGCAAGGCCGATGCCGTCCTCATCGAGCGCGGCCGCCCGCCGCGCCGCGGTTTCGAGCTGGCCGTCCATCCCGCAACCCTGCGGCGCCTCGAAGAGCGCAGCGCGACCGGCGGGCGGGCGCCGCGTTACCGGTAAATCAGGGCTTCGAGGGCCCTGTATTCCCCGACATTTCGCCCGCAGCGGTTGACAACAGTCCGTGAAACAGCACATTGCACTCCGGTTTTGAAACGTCGGGAAAGTCTCTTTATGTCGCGTGAACTCGGTACGGAACGGGAACTGCAAGCAACCAAGGCCGTCATCGGAGAATTGGCGAGACATCTCGACGTCAATATCTGCCTTGAGCTTTGGGACGGCACGATCATCCCGCTCGGAACCGGCGCCAAGGACGACATCCGCTTCGTCGTCGCTTCCGCCAACGTTCTGCGCCGCTTGCTGCGCGCGCCGTCGCTGATCAGTGTGGCCGAACTCTATGCGACGGGCGATCTCGACATCGTCGGCGCCAATCCGGTCGATGCGATGCGCCGGGTCGATCATCTGCAGTTCCTCTCGCTGCCGAAGAAGATCAACAAGGTGCGCATGCTGAAGATGGCGCTGCCCATCCTTCTGAAGAGCTATTCCGTTTCCTCCTTCGTCAAGCGCTTCACCAAGACGGCGGCGGCGACGCCCGAGAGCGGCCGCAACGACAAGGAGATGATCGGCTTCCACTACGATCTCTCCAACGAGTTCTACGAGCTCTTCCTCGACAAGGAGATGGTCTATTCCTCGGCCTATTTCCCCACACCGGAGAGCTCGCTCGACGAAGCGCAGCTGAACAAGCTCGACCTCATCTGCCGCAAGCTGCGCCTGGCGCCCGGCGACAAGCTGTTCGACCCCGGCTGCGGCTGGGGTGGCCTGCTGTGCTATGCCGCGCAGCACTATGGTGTCGACGCCTACGGCACGACGCTGTCGGAAGAGCAGTTCGCCCATGTGAAGACCAAGGTCTCCAATATGGGCCTCGGCGACCGCGTGAAGGTAGAGCTGCGCGACTGCCGCAGCCTTGCCGACGACCAGGTCTTCGACAAGATCGCCCAGGTCGAGATGATCGAGCATGTCGGCATCGCCAACCACCAGGATTTCTACAAGTACCTGCGCAAGCACATGCGTCCGCGCGGCGTCTATTTCGGCCAGGCCAGCTTCCGTCGCAACACGGCGCGCCCGGAAGATTTCCCGCGGCTGACGCCCTATATGCAGTTCATCATCAAGTACATCTTCCCCGGCGGCGAGCTCGATCATATCGGCATGACCACCGGTGCGCTGGAACAAGCCGGCTTCGAAGTGCATGAAGTGGAAGCCGTGCGCGAGCATTTCGGCTACACGACCGAGCACTGGGTGCGCCGTCTCTACGACCGCAAGGAAGAGGGTGCCGCCCTCGTCGGCATGCCGCAGACCCGTATCTGGCTGCTCTATCTCTCGCTCTGCGCGCTCTCCTTCCACCGTGGCGCGCTCAATGCGTTCCAGGTCGTCGCCACCAGCCGCCGTTCCGGCGCCTCGGGCATCGGCTTCGACCGCACGACGGAGTACGGCGGCGCGCACCGGATCGACGCCGACGCACCGGCAAGCGTTCTCAAGACCGCCTGATTGAATTGATTGCCTGTTCGACGCCAAAGCGATTTCGCTTCGGCCGGATAGGCTTACGCGAAGGGTAGCGCGGCGATCAGCCCGACGAACAGGATCAGACCGACGACCCCGTTGAACTTGAACAGCGCCAGGCACTGTTCGGGGTCGTCGATTTCCAACGAGCCGATCTGGCGGGCGAGCAGCAGCGCCACGACGGCAAGCCCAAGCCACGCGACAAGCCCCACACCGGCCAGCCAGAAGGCGACCGCGATCATCGCGACCGTCAGGCCGTAAAGGCCCATCAGCCACTGCGCGGTCTTCTCGCCGAACAGGCGCGCGGTCGAGCGCACGCCGATCAGCGCATCGTCTTCCTTGTCCTGATGGGCGTAGATCGTGTCATAGCCGATCGTCCAGGCGATGGCGGCGATGTAGAGCGCGACGGGGGCTGCCGAAAGCGTGCCGAACTCGGTTGCCCAGCCCATCAGCGCACCCCAGGAAAAGGCCATGCCGAGGAAGAATTGCGGCCAGTCGGTAAAGCGCTTGGCGAAGGGATAGATCGCGACGATGGCAAGCGAGGCGACGCCGAGCACCATCGAGAAGGTGTTGAACTGCAGGAGCACGAGGAGACCGGCCAGCGCCTGCAGCACCATGAAGATCTTCGCCTGCCTGCGCGTGACGCGGCCCGACGGCAGCGGGCGCGAGCGGGTGCGCGCCACCGCGTTGTCGATCTCGTGATCGACGAGGTCGTTGTAGGTGCAGCCGGCGCCGCGCATAGCCACGGAGCCGATGAAGAACAGGAGGAGATGCCAGACGAGGCGTCCGCCGCTGAACGTGCCGGCGGATGCCGCCACATTGGCCGCCAGCGCCGCCGACCAGAAGCAGGGCAGCAACAGCAGCTGCCAGCCGATCGGCCGGTCCCAGCGGGCAAGCTGCGCATAGGGCCAGAGACCGCGCGGCAGCACGCGGTAAACCCAGTTCTGCGAGGGGGCGTCCGCTACACGGCCTGAATCGGGGTGACTTGAATCGGGTGTCTGGCTCATCATGCAGCCTTGATCGCAAGCGGCTTGACCGGGGTCAAGCCGCCACGAGGCCGCAGCGCTTTACCGCAACGTGAAATCGAAGCGATAGGTCGCCGAAAGGCCGATCAGGAACTGATCGCGATCGCCGCGCTGCTTGACGAGGCTCGAATCCGCAGCTGGGCCGACGAGGCGCTTGTATTCGGCGAATGCGCTGGTCTCGATCTTCTCGTTGACCTGCCAGGTGATCGCCGCGCCCGCACCGACGGATTCAACACCGCCGTTCGGATTGTAGGCGGCAAGGCCGGACTCGGCGGTCTGGCCGGGCTTCACGCCATAATAGGCGTTCATATAGTCCTTCGAGGCGAGCGTCATGCGCGGGCCGGCGGAAATGCGCACGTCCGGACGGACATCGACGAAAGCATCGGCCGAGAGATCGGCGACGACACCGTGGTGGCTGCGGATGCCGTGGCGCACTTCGCCGCGCACGCGCAGCCAGTCGGTCGGATAGGCCTCGGCGAAGGCGCCGAGTTCACCGCCGAGCTTGACCGGCGTCAGGCCCTTGAGATCCTCGGAATCGTCCTCGTCGCGCGGCATGACCAGCTTGCCGGTGGCACCGGCGCGGAAGCCGCCATTGTCGATGAGCGCGAAGGACGGATTGTCGTTGCGCGAGGAGAAGCGCACCGTGCTGCCGGCCTTGCCGAGCGAGATCATCGGCGAAACTTGGAACAGATAGGACTTGGCGCCCTGATAGCGCGGCGCGGCGAACCCGGCGGCGCCGACCTTCAGATACCAGTCACCGGACCAGAAATATTCGCCGTCGCCGGCCAAGGCGGAAACGGGCGCAAGAATGAGGGCGGCCGCAGTCATTGCGGTCGGGATACGGATACGCAAAACACAGTCCTCGCTTTGCCGGCAGACCCGCCGCGGGCCGCCGAAACCTTCGATTTCATTAGGAATAGCCGCGTTTCATTACCGTTTCGCTAACCATCCCCAAGGGCGGCCTGCCGGAACGATTCGGGCCGGCCGGCGTTTTGCCGGCGACAGAAGGAGATTTCCGATGACCGTCAGCACGATGGAACTGAAACTCAACGCGATCCGCAGCGACGCCGGCCTTTCGCGCCAAGAAAAGATCGCAAAGCTGGAAAAGCTGCGCACCGAAGCCCGCGCCCTCCAGCGCGCCGCCACCGAAAGCGCCATGGTGGAAGACGACGGCTGGTACGAGGACGTGCACCTGATCGACACCGAATTGGAAAACCTCGGCCGCAGCGTGGAGGAAAAGGGCGCAGCCACCCTCTGACGACCCGCAGGCCTTGATCTTTCGCCGCTTTGCCCTTAACCCGCCCTCACAACCAAGGACGGATCGAGGGTAAGGGCATGAAGGTTCTGTTGATCGGATCAGGCGGACGCGAGCATGCACTCGCCTGGAAGCTGGCGCAGTCCCCGCTCCTCGATACGCTCTATGCGGCCCCCGGCAATCCCGGCATCGCGGAATGCGCGACGCTCGTCTCCCTCGATATCGATGACCATGCCGCCGTCGTGTCCTTCTGCAAGGAAAACGGCGTCGGCTTTGTCGTCGTCGGGCCGGAAGCGCCGCTGGTCGCCGGCATCGCCGATGTGTTGCGCGCGGCCGGCATCGCCGTGTTCGGCCCTTCCGCCGCCGCCGCCCAGCTCGAGGGCTCCAAGGGCTTCACCAAGGATCTCTGCGCGAAATACGACATCCCTACCGGCGCCTACCAGCGCTTTACCGATGCCGCGTCCGCCAAGGCCTATATTCAGGCTGAGGGGGCGCCGATCGTCATCAAGGCCGACGGGCTTGCCGCCGGCAAGGGCGTGACCGTGGCGATGACGCTCGACGAGGCGCTGGCCGCCGTCGACGACTGCTTCGACGGCGCTTTCGGCGCAGCCGGCGCGGAAGTCGTGGTCGAGGCCTTCCTCGATGGCGAGGAGGCGAGCTTCTTCTGTCTGTGCGACGGCGTGAACGCCCTGCCGCTCGCCTCGGCCCAGGACCACAAGCGCGTCGGCGACGGCGACACCGGCCCGAACACCGGCGGCATGGGCGCCTATTCGCCTGCACCCGTCATGACAGAAGAGATGGTCGCGCGCACGATGAAGGAGATCATCGAGCCGACGATCCGCGGCATGGCAGCCGATGGCCATCCCTTCCAGGGCGTGCTCTTCGCAGGTCTGATGATCACCGCCAAGGGCCCCGAGCTCATCGAATACAATGTGCGTTTCGGCGATCCGGAATGCCAGGTGCTGATGATGCGGCTCGACAGCGACCTCCTGCCGATCCTGCATGCGGCGGCGATCGGCCGACTGAACAAGGTTTCGGCCGACTGGCGCGACGCCCCGGCGCTGACGGTCGTCATGGCCTCCAAGGGCTATCCGGCCGCCTACGAGAAGAACACGCCGATCCGGTCCATTCCTGCCGATGATGCCGCGACGAAGGTGTTCCATGCCGGCACAGCACTGAAGGATGGACAGCTGGTGGCGACCGGCGGGCGCGTGCTCAATGTCACGGCCGTGGCGCCGACGGTTGCCAAAGCCCAGGCTGCGGCCTACCAGGTGCTCGACAAGGTCGAATGGGACAACGGCTTCTGCCGGCGCGACATCGGCTGGCGCGCCGTCGCCCGCGAACAAGCCTGACGCGGCCGGGCGCAAAACGCCCGGTAGTTCAAAGTTTACCATTTCCCCTGACGGGACCGTAACCGGCGGGCGCTATTGTCCTCTCAACTATGAGGGAGACCCTTTGATGCGCACCCTGCTGACCTTTGCCGTGTTGCTTGCCGCCGCCCCCGCTTTTGCCGGCTCCTTCGAGCCCGTCAGCGGCACGACGACGGGCGGAAGCATCGAGACCGTCAGCTGCGCGGATTGCCCCGCGCTGAAGCCGAAGCGCGAAGCGAGCACCTATCACGTCGACGCCATCGACCCCGGCACGCAGAAGGTCGAGATCCGCGAAGCCAATGGCGAGCGCAAGATCTACCGCACCGAGGCCTGGATGGGCGGCTCGCCGGTGCTGTTCGTCAGCAAGGCGCCGGCCGAGACGGTGCAGGCTGCCGATGCCGCAGCCCCGGCGGAAGACACCACGATTGCGGTGGATGCCACCGCCAAGACGAGCGCGCTCGACGGCGGTGCAGCACGCGATGCGAAGACGGCGGCGATCGCCCCCTCACAGGAGTTTGATCCGGCAGGGTTTGAATTGCGGGTCAACTGACCCCATATTAACGGGACCCTGCCTCTCGGTCCCTCCAGACTGACAGGATTCCGCGCAAGCGGACGGTGCGCCCCTGACCTCAAGCAGGGGCGTATTCGCGTCAGCCGATCGCATCCACGAGCTGGTCGACCTCACGGTCGGAATAGACGGCGATGCCGTTGCGGCGCAGAAACGCTGCCGTCACCCCCTGCCCCGCATGTTTCAGCCCGGAAAACGAGCCGTCATAGACGAAGCTGGAACCGCAGGACGGGCTGCCATCGATGAGCAGCGCATGGCGGCAACCATTCTCATGCGCCACATCGAGCGCGATGCGCGCGCCGTCGATATAGGCCGCCGAGACATCCCCGCCCGAGATTTCCACAACCCGCGCGCGCCCGTCGAGCACGTCGTCGCCATCGAGACCGTTTTCGATTTCCGCCGGCGGGCGCGGCACTTGGAAACCACCTGCCAGCTCCGGACAGAGCGTCACCAGCCGCCCCTCCGCCTTCCAGCGCTCGACAGCATCGTGCAGCAGCGGCTTGGCCGAGCCGTTGTAACGCACCGGCAGACCGGCAAGGCAAGCGCTGATGAGGATTTTCCCGGCCATCAGCGCCCTTCCCTTACCCCGAGATCTTGGAAAAATCCGCAACTGTGCCGGTGGCCGAACGGATGGCGGCCAGCAGCGCCAGACGGTTGGCGCGGATCGCCGGGTCCTCGTCGTTGACGAGCACATCGGTGAAGAACTGATCGACCGGGGCGCGCAGCGTCGAGAGCGCTTCCATGGCCGAACGGAAATCTTCCTTGGCGACGGCGGCGGCCGCATCCTTTGAGGCGCTTTCCACGGCGGCGTACAGCGCCTTTTCCGCATCGAGCAGCAGGAGGGCCGGCGAAACAGCGCCATCGACGACGGTGCCCTTCTTCTCCTCGGCGGCGAGAAGCTGCGTGGCGCGCTTGGTGCCGGCGAGCAGGTTCTGACCCTCTTCCGAGGTGATGAAGGCCGTCAGCGCCTCGACGCGGCGGGCGACCATCAGGAGATCGTCGGCCTCGGGCGTCAGCACGGCGTCGATGAGATCGTGGCGCGCGCCCATGTCGCGCAGATAGACCTTGAGGCGGTCGTGGAAGAAGGCGACGAGATCCGGGTCCTTTGCCGCCGAAGCGAGCGGCAGGCGCACGTTCTTCTCAAGCAGCATGCGGATAACGCCGAGTGCCGCGCGGCGCAGCGCATAGGGATCCTTGGAGCCGGTCGGCTTTTCGTCGATGGCCCAGAAGCCGATCAGCGTGTCGAGCTTGTCGGCAAGCGCCACGGTGAGGCCGACCTTGCCGGACGGAACGCGGTCGGACGGACCTTGCGGCTTGTAGTGGTCTTCGATGGCTTCGGCGACGGCGGCATCCTCGCCCTGCAGCACCGCATATTTGCGGCCCATGATGCCCTGCAGTTCCGGGAATTCGCCGACAGCTTCGGTGCGCAGGTCCGCCTTGGCGAGGACCACGGCGCGGTCGACGAGAACAGGATCGACACCGACAACGGGCGCGAGTTCGGCGGCGAGCATGCGGATGCGCTCGACGCGCGCGCCCTGCGTGCCGAGCTTGGCGTGGAACGTCACGTTTAGCGCATCGAGCTTGGCCATGCGCTGGTCGAGCGGCTTGGCGAGATCGAGGTTGAATTTCGCGGCTGAGGCTTCAAGCGTTTCGAGATCGGGCAGGTTGCCCTGGTCACGCAGCCAGAAGTGTTTGGCGTCCGACAGGCGGGCGCGCACGACCTTGCCGTTGCCGTGCACGATCTCCTTGCCGCCGTCCTTCGCCTCGATATTGGAGACGAGGATGAAGTGGTTGGAGAGCGTTTCGGCGCCCGGCCTGCGGGTGACGAAGCATTTCTGGTTCGTCTTGATGGTGAGGCGGATGATTTCCGAGGGGATCGCCAGAAACTCTTCCTCGAAGGTGCCCATCAGCACCTGCGGCCATTCGACGAGGCCGGAGACTTCTTCCAGCAGGCCCTCGTCCTCGACGAGTTCCAGGCCGTTGGCGAAGGCGATGTTGGCGGCATCCGTCGCGATGATCTGCTTGCGGCGCTCGGCATCAAGCACGACCTTGGCCTTTTCGAGGTTCGAGACATAGTCCTCGAAGCGACGCACGGTGATGGCCTCGGGCGCATGGAAGCGATGGCCATAGGTGACGTTGCCGGCGACGATGCCGCCGACCTCGAAGGGCACGACGCGCGTCTCCTCGGTTTCCGAGCCGAAGGTGCAGACGATCGATTGCAGCGGTCGCACCCATTGCAGCGAGCCGGGCTTGGCGGAGCCGGCGCCGGAGCGCATCGGCTTCGGCCAGGGGAAGTTCCTGATGATGCCGGGCATCACGCCGGCAACGATCTCGTCTGCCGGGCGGCCGGGCTTGACGACATGGGCGACGTAGAAATCACCCTTCTTCGGATCCGAATGAACATGCGCCTCGGAAATCGAGGTGAGGCCGGCCTTGCGCAGAAAGCCCTGGATCGCCTGCTCGGGTGCAGAGGTCGCCGGTCCCTTGATATCCTCGCGCACATCGCTTGAGCGGGCGTTGAGGCCGCGGATGTCGAGCGTGAGCCGGCGCGGCGTCCAGTATTCGCGCGCGCCCTCATAGGTCAAGCCCGCCTCGACCAACGCATCGGTCAGAAGCTTCTTCAGGTCGCCTGCCGCCTTGCGCTGCATGCGGGCGGGAATTTCCTCGGAGCGGAGTTCAAGCAGAAGATCGGGCATGGGCGTTCACAAACATCTGATTTTTCAACTGGCCGGGGACTTAGCAAGCCCCGGCGCAAATGTCATCCGCTCAATGCCGAAAAGTCACCAACCGCCCCCGCCGCCACCGCCTCCACCGCCACCGGAGGAGCCACCGCCGGAGGAGAAGCCGGATGAGGAGCTTTTCGGCGGATCGGGCAGCGAGGATGTCATGGTGCTCGCCATGGAGCCGGCAAAACCGCCCATGCGATCGGAGAAGCTGCCGGAGGAGAAACCGTCGCCGTGATACCAGGCGGGGTGGTAGCTCGCCGCCGCACCGGCCGCGGCCGCCGCCAGCAGCCAGCCGTCGAAGGTCTCGGCCCAGGGCTTTTCCACGCCGAGCGCCACGGCATAGGGCAGAAGCTTCTCGAAATGGCTGGGCGACATGTCCGGCGCGCCGGCCATGTTCATGCGGTCCTTTTCGGCCAGCGTCAGATATTGCCGCAGGCCCTCGATGCCATCCATCATCCTGCGGCCGAGCGGCGTCGGCGCACCCATCAGGAAGAAGAACACGAGATTGGTGACGAGGATGCCGCAGAGCGCGGCGAGCATTGGCAGATGGCCGTTTGCCGCGCCCGTTGCGAAGAAGCCGATGGCAAGGCCGCCGAACACCGTGAGGAAGACGAAGCCGACGAAGGCGATGATGGCGACCGCGAAGATGCGCGCGCCGAGCGAGCGCGCCTGCCGCAGGTTCTGGCCGAGCGCCACGGCGAAGATCGAGATGAAGACCGAAGCGAAGATGGGAACGATGACCAGCGCGATCCCTTCTTCCGGCAGCGAACCGAAGATGAGCAACGCCGCCAGGCAGACGAGCGACAGCAGCACGCCGCCGATCGCCTGCGGCCAGTTGGCGAGATAATATTTGCGGCGATGCTCCCGCTCCATCGCCTCGCGGAAATCCTTGCCGAGCGTCTGCACGCGCTTGCCGTTGGATTTTTCGATGACGAAGAGGCTACCCTCGGCGCGCAATGACGACATCAGCGTCGCCTCCCCCGTCGGCAGGGGCCCCTCGATGGGCTTGGCCGTGCGGGTGACCGTGATGGAGTTCTTGAGGTCCTTGAGCTCGACCAGCCCCTTCACCGCGAGGTTGAGGAAGGAGGCCGATATTGCCGTCCAGCCCTGCCCGCCAAATCCCTTCTCGTCGATATAGTTGACGAGTGCCGGCGACAGGCCCTCCGGCGCATCCCAGCGCGGCACGACGACGCCGGCCGGCGGATCGCGGCCGACGGAGAGCCAGGCCCAGAGATAGTAACCGACGACGAGGATCAAGCCGCCGAAGGCGAGGAAGAGGCTTCTGTTATCCTGAAGGAACAGCAGGCGTTCCTCCGCCGCTGTCGGCTTGGTGATGCTGCCGGCCGGCATCTTCACGCCGATCGTCAGCCCTTCCATGGCGCCGAGCGGACGGGTGGTCTCGAACGTGGCTTGGTTGCCGCGGTCTTGCGCCCGCGCGTTCTTGTCCGTCGCGCCGAGCGGGCCGGTGAAATAGGTCAGTTCCTCCGCCTTCACGCCTTCCGGCAGGGTGACGGTCGCGGTCGCCTGGCGGATCGGGAAGGCCCATTCCGTGCCGGTGACGTTCCAGAACAGTTCGTCATGGCTATCGAAGAAGCGGATCTGCCGCGTCGTCTCGTAAATCAGGCGATAATCGTGGTAGCCGGGATCGAGCAGCACATCGGCAGAGCCGAAATAGATGCGCACGCCGCGGCGGATGCTTTCCGTATGATAGGGCTCGGGGTTACCGTCGCGCTCGACGCTCAGGATCTTGAAGCCGACATGCCGTTCCCGGCCATCGACATCTGCGAAGGTGAGCGGGAAATCGCGATAGATGCCGCGCCGGATCTGGTTGCCCTCGGCATGGACGCGGATTACCTCCGTCACCGTCAGGGTGCCGTTTTTCGCCACCTTGATATCGGAGTCGTAGCGGTCGAAAAATTCTTCCGCCCGCGCCGCAGCCCCGGCGAGGACGAAAAAGCACAGGGTCAGGAAAGCAGCAATCCGCGTCATAAAACGCTCCGGGATCAGAATTTCACGGTCGGCACGGCGCGGTCGGCCGGGTTGTCGATCTCGAAATAGGGCGCCTTGGCGAATTTGAAGATGTTCGCCACGAGGTTCGACGGGAAGCTCTCGACCTTGACGTTGAGATCGCGCGCCGCACCGTTGTAGTAGCGCCGCGACATCTGGATTTCGCCTTCGGTGGTCTCCAGCGTCTGCTGCAATTCGGCGAAATTCTCGTTGGCCTTGAGATCCGGATAGGCTTCGGCAAGCGCGAAGATGCGGCCGAGCGCCTGGCTCAGCAGGCCCTCTGCGGCCGCGCGGCCGGCAACGTCGCCCGCCGGAACGGCCTGGGCGCGGTTGCGCAGTTCCACCACCTTTTCCAGCGTCTCCTTTTCGTGCGCGGCGTAGCCCTTCACGGTTTCGAGCAGGTTGGGGATGAGGTCGGCGCGGCGCTTCAGCTGCACGTCGATGCCCGACCAGGCCTCTTCCTTGACCTGACGCGCACGCACAAGGCCGTTGTAGATGATGATGGCGTAGATGACGACCACCGCCGCAATTGCCAGACCGATCATGGGGTTCTCCACTCCTCTGTTCTCTTGCTGAAACTTAGCACTCGCCGCGCGGCAGGAAAGCCCTTTCGGGCCCGGCGCCGGCAGTCCCTGCATCAATAAGCATCGACACGCTCGGGACCTGTCACCGCGGGAACCGCGCGCGGACGCGCTTTGGCCGATAGTCGCTTCATCGCCAACACGAACCTTGAAGCCACCGCCATGAAAGCCCTCGCCCTCACCCTCAACGTCCTCGGTTTCACCGCCCTGTTCTTCGCCTACACGACGGGCGCTTCGGTCGACCGTCCCACGGGTGTACGCCGGGCTCTCCAGACCTATGCCGGCCAGCTTCCCACCGGCGCCTTCCCCACCCTGAAGCCCGTCTGGGAACTCGGCGTGAAGGTCTCGTCGCAGGCTTGAGGTTTTCCGACGCAAACGAAAAAGCCATCCGATCCGGATGGCTTTTTGCATTGAGAGGCGACACATCGGCCAGATATTCAGGCGGCGTCCTTGGCCCAGTTCACGCCGCCGGCATCGGTCAGCAGGAAGGCTTCGCCGCAGGCCTTGGCCAGCGTGCGCACGCGCAGGATATAGCTCTGGCGCTCGGTGACGGAGATCACGCCGCGCGCGTCGAGCAGGTTGAAGACGTGGGACGCCTTGATGCACTGGTCATAGGCCGGCAGCACGCATTTGTGCAGGCGCTGATTGTCGGCGTCGCCCGGCGCACCGGCGGCGAGCAGCGCGATGCACTCCTTCTCCGCATCGATGAAGTGGCGGTGCAGCATGGCGGTATCGGCGAATTCGAAGTTGTGGCGGGAATATTCCTGCTCGGCCTGCAGAAAGACGTCGCCATAGGTGATCTTCTCGTCGCCCTCGCGGCCGTTGAAGTTCAGGTCGTAAACGTTGTCGACGCCCTGCACATACATGGCGAGGCGTTCCAGACCATAGGTCAGCTCGCCGGCGACCGGCGCGCATTCGATGCCGCAGACCTGCTGGAAATAGGTGAACTGCGAGACTTCCATGCCGTCGCACCAGCATTCCCAGCCCAGCCCCCAGGCGCCGAGCGTCGGGCTTTCCCAATCATCTTCGACAAAGCGCACGTCATGCAGCAGCGGATCAAGCCCGATGGCAGCGAGCGAGCCGAGATAGAGTTCCTGCAGGTTCGACGGGTTCGGCTTCAGGATGACCTGATACTGGTAATAGTGCTGAAGACGGTTGGGGTTTTCGCCGTAGCGGCCGTCCGACGGGCGGCGCGAGGGCTGCACATAGGCCGCGCGCCACGGCTTGGGGCCAAGCGCGCGCAGCGTGGTCGCCGGGTGGAACGTGCCGGCGCCGACTTCCATGTCATAGGGCTGGAGAACCGCGCAACCCTTGTCCGCCCAATAGTTATGCAGCGTCAGGATCAGCCCCTGGAAGGAGCGGGTCGGGTTCATGTGATCAGGCAGGGCAGAGGTCATCGGCGTCGATCCGGGCATTCTTTGAAAAGCTGGCGGACTGGTGCCACGATGCGGCCGGGGGGTCAAGCGTTTCGGGCAGATGCCCGCGCCCCCTCAGTGCCGTTCGAGCGAGCGGAACAGGCTGGACCCCGCCGCCTGCGTGACAGCCTGCACGCGCTGCGGCGCAAGATCCGGCACATCGCGAATCTGCCGGCGCAGGGCCTGCGGAATGCGCGCGCCGTACCAGGCCGCAAGGGCCGGCAGCTCGCGGCGGAGCGTGCCCTTCGCCTGCCAACCGAGCGCCTTCAGGGCGCGGGTGTCGAGCGGCGGGCGGCTGACATTGTCCGGGCGGCCGGTCACGAAATTGACGCCGGAGACCGGCTCCTGCACGGCATCGAGCACCATGCGGGCGACCGTCAGGATATCGAAGAGCTCATCGCCGGCGACATTGTAGGTGGCGTTTTCCGCACCTCTGGTCACGACCGCGCGCAGCGCCGCGCAGAAATCCGCCATGGTGACGAAGGCGCGCATCTGCGCGCCGTCGCCATGCACCGGCAGCGGGCGGCCAACGGCGGCAAGCTCCAGGAAGCGTGGCAGGAGCTTTTCGGTGTTCTGGCGCGTGCCGACGACATTGACCGGGCGCAGCACACGGATATCGACGCCGAAGGAGCGGGTGAGACCGGCAATCAGCATTTCGGCGGCGGCCTTGGAGGCGCCGTGCGGATTGTCGGGCAGGAGCGGCGCCAGCTCGCCGACCGGCGCGCCATTGCCGCCCGTGCCGGTGCCATAAACTTCGGCGGAGCTGATATGGATCATCAGCGGCACCCGGCGGCGGCCCATCGCCTCCACCAGCACCTGGGTGCCGAGCGCGTTCGCCAGCGTGAAACGTTCCGGTACGGAAAAGGCACGCTCGACATGGCTTTCGCCGGCGGCATGCACGACGAGGTCGGCGTCCTTCAGGACTTCGGTGACGAGATCGAGATTGCCGACATCGCCCTCCTGCAGCGTCACGCGGCCGGAACGGAAGGCCGCATCGAGATGCGCCATGTCGGCGGCATAGGTGAAGCTGTCGAGCACGCGGATGCGGGCATTCGGGCAGTGATGCAGGAGATCGTCGACGATATGCGAGCCGAGGAAGCCAGCCCCACCGGTCACGACGATGGTGCGGATCCGGTCGAGATCGAGCGAGGCCATGGTTTACTCCGTTCACTGCACGCACAATACGGGCCGCTTCATGCGACCTTTGCCGTTAAATCGGCCTTCCTGCGCGCGGGAGCAAGCAAAACCCTGGGATGCGGCAGTGTAAATCCGGCATTAACCTTACGGGGTTTGGTTAATGTACCGGGCCGGCACGGAGCCGGTCTTTGCAGGTTCCCGCAACGGCACGGATCGTGCCGAAACTACTCGTCGTCGCGGCGCAAGCGGTACTCGCCGGTTTTCGGATCCTTGACGAGCGTGCCCGTCGCGCCGGTCTGGCGTTCCTCTTCGGCACGCTTGCGCAACCGGGAGAGCCGCTCGGCATCGGCCACGAATTTGCGATAGCCGAACCAGGCAAGGCCGACGACCAGAAGCAGAAAGATGATCTGGGCCATCGCCCCTCCCCCAACTAACTTGTTTTAGCCGGAGAGCCCGAAACGGCCCCACAGCGCTTTTTCTTCCGCGAGATCGGCAACAGCCGCAACGCCGGCCGAGCTTATACGCCCCGCCACGTCGTCGGAAAGCCCCCCGACACCCGGCGCCTTGCGACCAAACAGCCCTTTTGGCGCGGAGACGAGTTCCAGGCGGGTCTTTTCGCCATAGCGCCTCTTCAGTTCGGAGCGCATGTCGCCAAGGCCGTCGATCAGGCCGAGCGACAGACCGCGAACGCCGGTCCAGAACAGGCCGGAGAACAGGTCCTGGTTGTCAGCCAGCTTGCCGGCGCGGCGCGTCTTGACCATGTCGATGAAGACCTGGTGGATTTCGAGCTGGAGCGACTTGAGATAGTCGATCTCATGCTCCTTTTCCGGCTGGAACGGATCGAGGATCGCCTTGTTGGTGCCGGCCGTATAAACGCGGCGCTCGACGCCGATCTTCTTCAGCATTTCCGGGAAGCCGAAACCGCCGGAGACGACGCCGATCGAGCCGACGATGGAGGTCGGATCGGCAAAGATCTCGTCGCCCGCCAGCGCGATCATGTAGCCGCCGGAGGCTGCGACATCCTCGACGAAGACGAAGACGCGCTTGCGCTTTTCCTCGGCAAGGTCCCGGATGCGCTGAAAAATCAGCCGCGATTGCACCGGCGACCCGCCGGGCGAATTGATGGAGATGGCGACAGCCGGCGCATCTTTGTAGGAAAACGCCTTTTCCAGCGCGGCCGACGCCGTCGCGAGATTGAGCGCCGGCCGGAACTGGCTGCCGCCCGCCATGATCGCGCCATGCAACCTGACAACCGGGATCGCCACGCCCTCTTTCCGGAATCTCTTCGGCACCAGCGTCTTCAAAAATCCGGCCATCGTGCGTGTCGTCTCCAGTTGAATTGCCCGGCTGATGTATGCACGAGCGGAGAAAACACAAGGTCAGGGCGCTTCGTAATCCGTATCGTCATCAACTGGCAGGCCGGGTTCGGCCTGACGCCCATGGCGCACGATCAGAATCAGCACCGCATCTGCCACAAGTTCATAGTCGGCACGATAATCGCCAAAAACGATACGATAGATGCCGCTCAAAGGGATATCTTCGCGCAAAAAGCCCGATTGCGGGAAACGCGCCAGCTGCTTGCCTAACCGGGAGAGACTTGCACGAAACGTCGTGGCGGCTGCGGGATTGCGGTCGCGCAGGTAACGCATTTCCTGTTCGACGAACGTTCTGGCCGGCGGCGCGAGGAGCACCCTCCGCATCAGGCGGCGTCGCCAGGACGCGTCCGGTCGAGATCGGCAAGAAGGTCGTCGAGCTCCGTCGTTCCCTCCTCCGCTGCGGCCCGCCGGGCCGCGTCGAGGTCGAGAATGTCGCGCCCCTCGGCGGCGAGATAGGCCTTCATCGCCCGTACCATGACCCAACTGCGCGACCGGCTGGAGATACGCGCAACGGTCTCTATCGCGTCAAGCACGTCATTCGGCAGGCGCAAGGTGATGGGATCGGAAAGGTCTCTTTGTTTTTCCATGGAAAACCCCGTCATTTGTAATACAGGGTCCTCCATTGCGGAGCCATTGTCAACGCGGCAGACGCCTGTAGGCGGCAAGGCCGTTGTTCAAATCGTTGACGAAGGGGGTGAAGTCGTGGCGGCCGGGTTCGTGCATGACGAGGGGCATGCGCAAGGCAAGCTTGGTGCGCGAGCCCTTGATGGCGGTGACGAGGATGCGCAGGGCCGGTTCGCCGTCACGGGCGTGCAGCGCGGTGATCTCGATGCCGCCGAAACGGCGGCCGCAGGCGGCGATGATCTCGGCGATCGATTGCGGGCGGGCGATCAGCGAGAGCTGGCCGCCGGGTTTCAGGATGGCGCCGGCCGTCTTGATCCAGTGCTCGAAGAGGTCGTGCTCCATGGCATGCGCCTCGGCCTTCAGGGCATCGGGCGTGCGGCTGTCGATGCGGTCGTTGAAGGGCGGGTTCATGATAACGTGGTCGTAGGCGTCGTCCGCCAAGCCTGCTTCGAGGCGCGCCTTGCCGGAAAGGCCGACATCGGCTTCCAGTACCGCGACACGCGGCGCGAAGGCGGCATTCGATGGGAGCGCCAGCGTCTTGCGGGCGAAACCGGCCATCAGCGGCGAGCGCTCGACGAGCAGGACCTCGGCCTTTTCGATGCGTGCGGCGACGGCGAGGCCGGCAGCGCCCGCGCCCGCGCCGAGATCGGCGACGCGCATCGGGCCATCGCCGGCGACGAGCGCCGCCAGCAGCATGGCATCCATGCCCGAGCGGTGGCCGATGCCCTTCGGCTGCACCAGATGGAAGCGGCCGTAGTGGAAGGCGTCGACGGTTTCGGTGACGGGCTTCTGCGCCGTTTCGCTCACGCGCGCAGCTCCGCTTCCAACCCGGCATCCTTGAGGATGCGCCGCGCTTCGGTCTCGCGGTCGATCTCGACGAGGAAGCGGCGCGGCAGCATGCCGAGCGAGCCCTCCAGGATGCTCATGCCCTCGTCGGCGATAAGGCAGTGGATGCCCGCTTCTTTCATCAGGCTTTCCGCAAAGGAGAGCAGGACGGCGTCGTTGGTGCGGATCAGTTCGATCATTCCGGTCGTTTTCCAGCCATAATTAGGGAGGCGGGACAATTCGCCTCTTGCCGCAGCAAGCCCCGCTTTCTATTGTCTTTCAACAAAAATGAACAGGAGTCCGGGCATTTGGGCGTCGTGATACCGCTTGAAGAAGGCAAAAACAAACAGGCATCGGTGAAGCCGCTGGTGGACCTGACCAAGGCCGACATGGAGCGGGTGAACCAGCTGATCCTGTCGAAAGCCGGTTCCGACGTGCAGATGATCCCGGAGGTCGCCAACCACCTGATCTCCTCGGGGGGAAAACGCCTGCGCCCGATGCTGACGCTCGCCTCCGCCTCGATGTTCGGCTATGACGGCGACCATCACATCAAGCTCGCGACCAGCGTCGAATTCATGCACACGGCAACTTTGCTGCATGACGACGTGGTGGACGAAAGCGATCTGCGCCGTGGCAAATCCACCGCCCGCATGATCTGGGGCAACCAGGCGAGCGTGCTGGTCGGCGATTTCCTGCTCGGCCAGGCCTTCAAGATGATGGTCGAGGTCGGCTCTCTCGAAGCGCTGGATGTGCTCTCGACCGCCGCGACCGTGATCGCCGAGGGCGAAGTGCTCCAGCTCTCCGTCGCCAAGAACATGGAGACGACCGAGGACGACTATCTCCAGGTCATCCGCGCCAAGACGGCGGCACTCTTCGCCGCCGCCGCCGAAGTCGGCCCGATCGTCTCCAACACCAGCAAGGCCGAGCGCAACGCGCTGAAATCCTACGGCATGAATCTCGGCCTCGCCTTCCAGCTCGTCGACGATGCGCTGGACTATGGCGGCAAGGCGGCCGATCTCGGCAAGAACACCGGCGACGATTTCCGCGAAGGCAAGATCACCCTGCCAGTCATCCTCGCCTGGCGGCGCGGCACGGCCGAGGACCGCGCCTTCTGGCGCGAGGCTATCGAAGGCGGCAAGAGCGACGACGCCAATCTCGAGCGCGCCTTCGCGCTCATCTCGCGCTACAACGGCCTGACCGACACCATCGCCCGCGCGCAGCATTACGGCATGATCGCCCGCGACGCGCTGGCGCCGCTTCCGGCCTCGCCGTGGAAGGACGCGCTGCTCGAAGTCATCGACTTCTGCATCTCGCGCGTCAGCTGATCCCATAGAACCAAAAGCGGGCGGCAGGATTTTCTTGCCGCACCGCGCCAAAAAAGCCATTCTCTGCCGTCATGAGTCCTTGCCTGATTTGGGCGCCATCGTGGCATGATTTGTCATGCGTGGTTTCCGGGGCTTCTTTCATACCTGCTGGCGAAAGGCATTTTGATGCGGCATTCCCTTCTCCTCCGGCTCCTTTCCGGCGTCGCGCTCGCGGCCAGCGTCATGCTGACCGGTCCCCTCGCGGCCTTCGCGGAAGAAAAGCCCGCCGTGGCCGCCGCGGAGGAAACGCCGTTCGACCCGTTGAGCGTCAACACCTTCTCGGGCGCCTTCCTCGCCGCCCGCACGGCGGATTTCGACAAGGACTATGAGACGGCCGTCGCGCTCTACAAGATCGCGCTGCAGTTCGACGCCACCAATGCCGACGTCAAGCAGCGCCTGATGGTGACGCAGCTGATGAACGGCGACTTCGAGGAAGGCGTGAAACTCGCCGATGCCCTCAAGAACGACCCGGCCGTCGAGCGCATCACCGCCGTGGTGCGCGGCATGGAAGCGATCCGCAAGCGGGAATACAAGTCGGCCGAGAAGATCCTTGCCTACAAGGGTCCGAACGATCTCGACAAGATGATGAACGACCTGCTCGTCGCCTGGGCGAAGTTCGGCGACGGCAAGCCGAAGGACGCGCTCAAGCTGATCTCGGGTATGCAGGGCCCGGAATGGCTCGCCATCTTCAAGAACTACCATGCCGGCGCGCTTGCCGCCGCCGCCGGTGACAAGGCGACGGCGCGGGCGCGGCTAAACGAGGCGATCCTCGACCGCAACGGCGCCAGTGCCGCTCCGGATACGTTCCTGCGCGCTGTGATGGCGCTTGCCCGCCTTGAAGCGCGTGACGGCAACAAGCAGAAGGCGCTCGACGCGGTGTCCGTCGGCGACAACTTCATCACCAGCTATGCGCCGCTGAAGGCGCTGCGCCAGAGCATCGAAGCGGGCGAGAAGCAGGAACAGCAGGTCCGCACCGCAGCCCAGGGTGCCGCCGCGGTGCTCTTCTCCATCGGCGGCGCGCTGAACCGCGACGGCGCCGAGGACATCGTCTCGCTCTATCTCCAGACGGCCCGTGCGCTCGATCCCGACAGCGACGACATGCTGGTGCTGCTCGGCGGCCTCGCCGAAAACCAGAAGAAGCCCGAGCTCGCCATCGAATATTACCGCGCCGTGCCGGAAAAATCGCCGATGCGCCGCATTTCCGAATTGCAGCTCGGCCTGAATCTCGCCGATACCGGCAAGGTGCCCGAAGCCAAGAAGCACCTGCAGGAACTGATCGACACCGATCCGTCCGACCTGCGCAGCTATCTGGCACTCGGCAGCGTGCTATCCGACGCCAAGGACTACAAGGCGATGGCCGCGCTCTACGACAAAGCGGCCGATGTCATCGGCGCCGTGCCGCAGCGCAACCACTGGAGCATCTTCTTCCAGCGCGCCATCGCCCATGAGCGCCTGAAGGAATGGGACAAGGCCGAGCCGAACTTCCGCAAGGCGCTGGAACTCAATCCGGACCAGCCGCAGGTGCTGAACTATCTCGGCTATTCCTGGGTCGATATGAACCGGAACCTCGACGAGGGCCTGGACATGATCCGCAAGGCCGTGAGCCTGAAGCCCGATGACGGCTATATCGTCGATTCGCTCGGCTGGGCCTATTTCCGCCTCGGCCGTTTCGACGATGCGGTGGCCGAACTGGAGCGCGCGGCCGAGCTGAAGGCCGGCGATCCCACGATCAACGACCATCTCGGCGATGCCTATTGGCGCGTCGGCCGCAAGCTGGAGGCGACCTTCCAGTGGAACCGCGCGCTCGGCCTGAAGCCGGAAGAGGCCGAAATCCCGAAGATCAAGCTGAAGGTCGAAAACGGCCTGCCGGAGCTCAAAAAGACCGAGCCCGCTTCGGCCGAAGCCAAGGACGAGAAGCCGGTGCAGAACTCGACGCCCGAGAGCACGGCGGTCGACCGCAAGTCCTGACCGCATGCCGGTGCCGGACAGCATTTCAGGCTTTGCCGTCGTCGAACAGGCGGCGGCAAAGATCAATCTCGCGCTGCATGTCGTCGGCCGGCGCGAGGACGGCTATCACCTGCTCGACAGTCTCGTCACCTTCACCGAATTCGGCGACCGCCTCGGCTTTTCTCCGGCGACGGAAGACCGTTTCACGATTTCCGGCCACTTCGGCGCGGCGCTGGATGCCGATGGCGACAACCTCGTAACCCGCGCCCGCGACCGGCTGCGTGAAGCCCTTGTCGAGCAGGGACAACCGGCTCCACCCGTCCATATCCATCTCGAAAAGAACCTGCCCATCGCCTCCGGCATCGGCGGCGGCTCGGCGGATGCGGCAGCGACGCTGCGCGGCCTTGTCCTGCTGTGGCAGGCGCGCGTTCCGCAGGATGTCCTGCACGCCCTCTCCGTCGGCCTCGGCGCCGACGTACCGATGTGCCTCGCCGGCCATCCGCTGATCGCCCGCGGCATCGGCGAGGACATCACGCCCGTTGCCCTACCCGCAATACCCGTGGTGCTCGGCAATCCGCTGGTCGGCGTCTCGACGCCCACCGTCTTCAAGGCGCTCGCTTCCCGGCAAAATCCGCCGCTGCTCCTGGAGGCGCAACAGCAGGACTGGCCCGCCGTCATTGCCCGGCTGCGCAACGATCTCGAGCCGCCGGCCCGGCAGCTGTGCCCCGAGATTTCGAGGATCGCCGATGCGATGACCGCGACCGAAACGCGCTTGGTGCGCATGTCCGGTTCCGGCGCGACCTGCTTTGCGCTATACAACGCCATGGAAACGGCGGAAGCGGCGGCGGCGGCGCTTTCGCAAAAACACCCGCACTGGTTTTTCACCGCCACCACGACGCTGGCATAGGAGCGCCCCATGGCGAAGCTTGACGAGACGCGGCCCTTCCTTCCCGTCGGCATTGCCGTGCTCACCGTATCCGACACGCGCGTCCTTGCCGACGACCGCTCCGGCGACACGCTCGTTGCCCGCATCGCGGAGGCCGGCCATCGGCTTGCCGCCCGCGCCATCGTCAAGGACGATGTGGCCGCCATCCGCGCGCAGGTGGAGGCCTGGACCCGCGACGAGACCATCGACGTGGTGATCACGACAGGCGGCACGGGCTTTACCGGCCGCGATGTGACGCCGGAAGCGCTGGAGCCGATCTTCGAAAAGCGCATGGACGGCTTTTCCGAGGTGTTCCACCGCATTTCCTACGACAAGATCGGCACCTCGACGATCCAGTCGCGCGCGACGGGCGGCGTCACCAATGCCACCTTCATCTTCGTGCTGCCGGGCTCGCCCGGCGCTTGCAAGGACGCCTGGGACGGCATCCTGAAAGCGCAGCTCGACTACCGCCACATGCCCTGCAACTTCGTGGAAATCATGCCGCGCCTCGACGAGCACCTGAAGCGCTCTACCGGCTGACCTGTTCCATAGGACACTGAGCGCCGCCCTGCCCTCCCGTATGTTCTCATCATAGAGAGCAATGGAGAGAGACATGGCAACGTTTACCGGAACCAACGGCGCAGACCGCTTCGTCCAGGGCAGTAACATCAACAACACCGAGGTCACCCTTCGCACGCTCGGCGGCGACGACACGATCATCCTTGATCGTTCCGACGATTTCGGCGGACGGAACTTCGTCGATGCCGGCGCCGGCAATGACAGCGTCGTCAATGCCAAGGAAGACGGCAACGTCATCCTGCTCGGCGCAGGCAACGACACCTATGTCGGCACGGGTTTCGGCTCCTTCTCCAACGAGCAGGCCGATACCGTCAGGGCCGGCGACGGCAACGACACGATTGCCGTCAGCACCTTCAAGAGCAACTATTTCGGCGAGAACGGTAATGACAGCTTCTTCTCCGTCGGCCAGCAGAACACCTTCAACGGCGGCGCGGGCGTCGATTCGATCAGCTACCTGCCCCGCGACGACGACAGCGTGCTTGGCGGTACCGGCGTCGGCATCGACCTGCAGCAGGGTTTCGCGCAGACCGGCGCCAACCGTTTCGAAATCCTCGTCAGCATCGAGAATGCCGAGGGCACCAATGCCGCCGATGCCATCTTCGGCTCGGGTGCCGCCAACAGGCTGAAGGGTCTCAACGGCGACGACAGCCTTGCCGGTCGCGCCAACAACGACGTTCTCGTCGGCGGCCGCGGCATGGACCTTCTGCAGGGCGATGCCGGCGCGGACCGCTTCGATTTCAATGCCGTCGCGGAAACGGTCGCCGGCGCCCGCCGCGATGTCATCCTCGACTTCAACCATGGCCAGGGCGACAAGATCGACCTGCGCGATATCGACGCCAATACCGGCACGGGCGGCAACCAGGCCTTCAGCTTCCTCGGCAACCACGCCTTCTCCAACACGGCCGGCGAAGTGCGCTTCGTAGGCGGCATCGTCTCCGGCGACATCAATGGCGACGGGCGGGCCGATTTCCAGATCGAGGTGCGGGGCGCCAGCAGCCTGGTGGTCGGCGACTTCCTGCTCTAAGAATTAGTTCTAACCGCATTATCCGATGCCGAAGGGATCCCGCTTCGGCATCGGACAAGGCTTCAGGTCGATATGCTGGCCCGAAGGGCTTTCACCGCCCAGGCCGGCACGATCTCGGCAACGAGGGTCTGCACACCGGTGCCCTTTGCCAGATCCGCAAGCGTCATGCCCGAGCGCGCCGCCGCAGAAGCCTGGCGCTTGCTGACGAGATAACCGTGCTCCAGGGGCGCCATACGGCGGCCCAACCGCTGGAAGAACGGCCGGCGGTGGCTGCGTGATCCCAGGAAGCGCGCCGGATTGCCGTTGATCGCGACATGGTCGATCACGGCATCCACCCAGCCCGCAAGCGGTCGCGCGCCGGGCTCCAGGAGCAGCAGCCAATCACCCCTCGCCGAGCCCACCAGATCCTTCATGTCCCAGTCGGTAAGGAAGCGGCATCCGGCCGCGTCCGCCACCCTGGAGGAGCCGTCACGCGAGCCATGATCGAGCACGATCACATCGCGCACCACGCCTTCGACGGCGCCCAAGACGAGCGCCGAAAGGGTCTGCGCCAGTTCCGCCTCGTTGTCCCGACATTCCATGATGATCGTCAGCATATCCTTCAATATCGCATTGCAGCATGAATTTCCATCGCCCGGCCAAGCCGACCTTTGGCCATGGTTAGCAGCGAAACGGAATTTTGTTCTTGCATTGTTCTCATTCCGGCGATAGGAATATAGTCATTGAACCGGAGTCGAACGCTCCCCGGAGACAGCCATGAACGATCTTGTGAGCCTCAGGCAGGGCGCGCTGGCGCCCGGCCACACGAAAGACGTTGCCGAAGCGCTGCTGGCTGAAACAGGCATGCGCATCGATGGGGACCGTCGGCGCGGCCGCGGCGCCGGGCTGAATTTCACAGGCCGCTTCGAGCCGGTGACGCGGGAAGGCTTCGACGACGGCTGGCAGACGCTCGAGGAGCTGCCGCCCTTCCGCACGGATGTGCAGGTTGAAAAGCCGCGCACGATCATCACGCGCAACGAATCGCCCGACATTCCCTTCGACCGGTCGATCAATCCCTATCGCGGCTGCGAGCACGGCTGCATCTATTGCTTCGCCCGGCCGACGCATGCCTTCATGGGCCTTTCGGCCGGTCTCGATTTCGAGGCGAAGCTGTTTGCCAAGCCCGATGCGCCGAAACTTCTGGAGCGCGAGCTTTCCAAGCCCGGCTACAAGCCGCGCGTCATCGCCATCGGCACCAATACGGATCCCTACCAGCCGATCGAGAAGGAATGGCGGATCATGCGCCAGATCCTTGAGGTGCTCGACAAGGCGAACCACCCGGTCTCCATCGTCACCAAGTCGGCGCTCGTCATGCGCGACATCGACATCCTCTCGCGCATGGCCGCCCGCGGCCTTGCCTGGGTCGGCCTGTCCGTCACGACGCTCGACCGCAAGCTCGCCCGCACCATGGAACCGCGTGCCGCGACCCCGACGCGCCGTCTGGAGGCGATCCGTGCGCTGTCCGAGGCCGGCATCCCGGCCGCGATCATGATGGCGCCGATCATTCCCGGCCTCAACGACCACGAGATCGAGCGGGTGCTCGATTCGGGCAAGGCGGCCGGGGCGCTGGAGGCGAGCTACGTCTTGCTGCGCCTGCCGCTGGAGGTGAGCCCGCTCTTCCGCGAATGGCTTTTGCGCAACTATCCCGACCGCTACCGCCACGTCATGTCGCTGGTGCGCTCGATGCGCGACGGCAAGGATTACGATGCCGAATTCGGCAAGCGCATGAAGGGCGCCGGTCCCTATGCCTGGCAGATCGCCCGGCGCTT